>BNWD01000080.1 GCA_025998575.1 Alphaproteobacteria bacterium
TTCACCACCATTTTTGGTCTTGCGATGGCAAGTGAGTTTGGAGGGGTGTCTTTGTCGATGACGCTACCGGCCCCTGTTTTGGAATTTGCTCCGATTTTGATTGGGGCGATTAGCGAGCAGTTTGCGCCGATTTGCGCGCCATCTTCGATGATCGTTTTGTGTTTTGCATGACCGTCATAGTTGCACGTTATCGTGCCAGCGCCTATGTTAACTTGCGTGCCAAGAGCCGAATCTCCAATGTATGCGAGGTGTTTAATTTTCGTTTTTTCGCCAATTGTTGAGGCCTTTACTTCGACGAAATTGCCAACGCACGCTCCACGCATAACCTCCGAATCGCCTCTGACATGCGCGAATGGGCCGATGCACGCGCCTTCCATAATCTCGCAATCTTCAAGGTAAGAGAATGCCTTTATCACGACACCGCTTCGAATACGGACGTTTCGTTTTATGACGACATTTTGCTCGATCGTAACGTCGTTTTCTATGAGGCTATCAGCGGATAAATAGACGCTTTTTGCATCCAAAAATTTAACGCCACTTTTCATAAATTTTTCCCTTAAATTATTCTGCATGGTTTCCTCTGCAAAAGCTAAATCTTCAAGTGTATTGACTCCATGAAAGTGCGAGTATTTGGGGCTTTTGATAACGGTAATTTCATGATTATGCTGCTTTAATATGTTAAAAATATCTGTGAAATATAGTTCATTATTGATGGCATTTGGCACAATAAATTCTATATAATTTTCTATAAGTTTTTTCTTTATTTTATAGATTCCGCTATTTGCCAACTGGCAATTTTTCTCGTAATCAGATGCATTTTTATATTCGATCAAATTCTGAAATTCATAAGATTTCGACATCACAACCCTGCCATATGGCATATGCGTCATCTCGTTTGGCAAAGTCATGGCGATGAGCGTAGCATCGGCATCAGAGCCAAAAAGCGGAGCAAGATCTTCTGGCGAAACAAGCGGCATGTCCGCGCATATTATGATCGCATAATCTGCAGTAAGATGAGGCAAGCTAGCTTTGACAGCTCCTGCCGTTCCGTTCGGATTTTCCTGAATGCAGACTGCAGTTTCCTGAAAAAAATTGTGCTCGGAGATGTCTTTTGAAACAACGGATATTATGTTTTTATGCGGCATTGACTTGCAAATGTCAATAACACAGTTTATAATCGGCTTTTCGGCAATTTTTTGAAATATTTTTGGAGTAAGAGAATTCATGCGAGTTCCTCTTCCGGCTGCCAAAATTATAAAATCGTATGTCATGAAAACACTCCTAAATTAAAAATCTCTCAAAATTTTCAAGAAATTACCATAAGCGTCAAATTTCGAAAGCTCAGCATGTGTTCCGAAGCGCGTCTCGTCCTTGCCTAGATAAAGTATCTTATCAGAATAAATCAACGTTTTCATATCATTAGTTTGCATTATAATAGTCTTTTCCTTCGATATATTTTCCACAAAATCTTTAAATATTTCAACTGCAAAATCGTTCTCAAACGCGCATGGCGTTTCAATCAAAACAACTTTTGGATTGCGTGCATAAAGCCTTGCAATCTGTACCCTGAAACACAACTCCTGACTGATATTGAGCTCTCCATGTTCACCATATACCATCCAATCTAATTCTTCAAATAATCCAAATTTTTCTGCAATTTTGTTAATTTTTTCCGGAGATTTGTCTTGCATTGCAACGTTTAAATTTTCATAAATATTTCCATTTATTAATCCGAAATTTTGCTTAAAAATTGATATTAATTTTCTTGTTGCTCCTTTGCTTATTAGTTCAATTTTCGTTCCGGAAATATATATATCGCCAAAATGAACTACGTAATATCTTAATATCAATTCAAATATAAATGGAGAGAGGTTGGGCGAAGATTCGCCTGTTATGGAGACAAATTCACCTGGAAGAACGGAAAACGATAAATTTTCTATCAATAATTTGTCAGAAATTTTCGTTGGATCTTGAAAGCTAACGTTATGAAATGCGATGAATAACTCTTTGCCGGCTAATGAATTTTTTGCTTCGAAATTGTTTTGTTTCGTCAAGACGCCGTCTGAAAATGATAAGCTCAAATTGTTCGGTCTCATATATTTGAAGAATGAACAACAGCTGACAATAAACGAAAATATAGCAAAAAAAAATAATTCCGGGTTATAGCTAAAATCAAATAATTTGACAGAAATATAGTCAGAATTTATTATAAATATTATGCAAAAAAAACAAAACAAAGCACAGCAACAGGCGAAACATTTAAAAAAATATTGAGAAACTATTGATTTTGTTTTATCTTTCATTTCCTTTTTTTCGCGTAGAAATTTCTCCATGACTATGTCTTCAGCGTTATAATATTGAATGCCTTTTGATGAAAAAATGGAAGCTTTCAAAAAAAAATCCAGCTG
Organism: Alphaproteobacteria bacterium; assembly: GCA_025998575.1. GTDB lineage: Bacteria > Pseudomonadota > Alphaproteobacteria > RUG11792 > RUG11792 > BNWD01. The sequence continues at coordinate 2,409 of BNWD01000080.1, forward strand.
ATTTTTGAATTTTCTTATGTCGCACAAAGACAATATATTATTCGCCGAATATATCAAAATGAAAATAATAAAAATTGCAGATAAAAATTGCATAAAAGCGGAATGATTGATAAAAATTGCAAGAGAAGATACAGTTAAAAAACTAAGAAAAAATGGGATGGAACATGCATAAATTACATTATAAC
>BNWD01000081.1 GCA_025998575.1 Alphaproteobacteria bacterium
CTTAAGTTGCGGACTGAACTCTTCAAACGTGTAACATTTTTGTTCCTCAGGCAAAAGGTCCACTAAAGCACTTAAACGTAAAAGGTAACTAATATATCGCAAGTAAGAAAAGTCATCTATCCACTCTTCCAAAGTACGCATCAAATTAGCGCCAAGAATTCCTTCTTTCAACGTTATAAATTCATTAGCTACTTTTTGCAATTTCTCTCGACTTTGTAGAACAGCTTCATCGTCAGGCAAGTCGCTATTAAGAACTGAATCGCAACTCGTTGCGTGTTGCCATTTAGCAAGCCAAGGCATTATTTCAGTATTGAGCAAATCCAGATTAGCATATATATTTTCACCAGGACGCCCTAATGAAGGCATACCATGATAAATCATTTTCATAAAATTCTTTCAAAATCACCGAGCTTTTTATTAGGCAGCAACTTTTTGTTAATTTTCAAAACATCGTCAAAATTAAATTTATGCGAATTCAAACTAAACTTCTGCAAATAACTGACAGAAGCATAGGCCTTACAAGCTAAGCTACCTATGTCAAATTTCAAAAGCTATTGAAAATTGGCGCAATCAGCAACATATCAAATACAATTATTCGTATAACAATTACACTCACTCCACGTTTCTGCGTTTGAAGAGGATTTCGTAGCATTCTATTTTGTCGCCTTCTTGGAAGTCATTATAGTTTTCAGCCAGGATACCGCATTCGTGGTTTTGCCTTGATTCTTTTATTTCGTCTTTTTCGTGTTTCATCGATTTTATTCTGCTCTCGAAAACACAATTACCATCTCTCATGATTTTTATTTTAGTGTCTGCACGTTTTATCAGGCCGTTAGAGACATAACAACCAGCGATTGTTCCATAGCGGCTGATGACAAAAATTTTCTTGACGTCAGCAGTTCCTATGTAATTTTCTTCAACAATCGGAGACAAGAGCGTCCCCATAATTTCCTTAATCTCTTCGACAACGCGGTATATGATGTCCAAATGCAAAATTCTAATGTTGTTCACTTTTGCGGCATCTTTGATAGAGGCCGGCATATTAACATGAAATCCGATGATAACAGCGTTTGTGTTCTTCGCGTATTCGACGTCTTTTTCGTTAACGGCACCTATGCCTTTTTCAACGATTTTCGTGTTTACCTCGTCATGTTTTATCAGTTCAATTGACGCGCATAACGCTTCTAAAGAGCCGTAAACATCTGCTTTTATGATGATGTTCAAGTCTTTTGCGTTTGAGTCGCTATTGGCCATTAACTGATCAAGAGACTTCAAATTCGATTTCTGAGACAATGTTCTAGCGGCATTACGCCTATATTCAGCAATCTCCTTTGCTTTTTGCTCGCTGTTCGTGACCGACAAAATATCACCAGGCTCTGGAGCCGAATCGAAACCAACGATTTCAATAGGCACGGCAGGAGTAGCCACCTCAATCTTGATTCCACCATCATTATATATAGCGCGAACCTTGCCAAACGAAGCACCGGCAACGAATATATCGCCAGGTTTCAGAGAACCGTGCTGGATAATGACTGAGGAAACTATGCCGCGGCCTTTTTCGATTCGCGAGTCCAAAATAGTTCCCACGGCATTTCGCTTGCCATTTGCTGATAGCTCCAAGATTTCAGCCTGCAACAATATAGCATCAAGCAATCCATTCAAATTCAAATTTTTGAGTGCCGAAATCTCTACGCTCAAAACGTCGCCGCCAAAATCCTCGAGAACAACTTCTTGTGTCATCAACTCGGACTTGACTTTATCTATATTTATGTTCGGCTTATCTATTTTGTTTATAGCAACAATTAGCGGAACATTCTGAGATCTTGCCTGTTGAATGATTTCAATCGTTTGTTCTTTGATGCCATCATCGGCAGCAACAACGAGCACTATAATATCTGTAATGACAGCGCCACGCTGCCTGATTTTCGCGAAAGCGGCGTGACCTGGAGTATCTATAAATGTGATCTTTTTGCCATTTAACGTTTCAATTTGATAAGCTGCCACATGTTGAGTTATGCCGCCCGCCTCTTTTTTAGCAACTGCCGTTTTCCTGAGCGTGTCCAAAAGCGTCGTTTTGCCGTGATCAACATGCCCCATAACTGCGACAATAGGGGCCCTAGCGATCATATCTTCTGGATTATCGATGAAGTCAGTCAAAACGTTTTCGACATCTGAATCGGAAAATCTTTTCGGAGTGTGTCCAAATTCAGAGCAAATAACCTCCGCCGTGTCTCCATCAATAGATTGATTTATCGTGGCAATTGTTCCTATCTTCATAAGATATTTGACAATTTCTGCTGAACGGATAGCCATTCTGTTTGCTAATTCACCAATTGTTATAACGTCTGGGATGATGACATCGCGAACTATTTTGATTGCCTCTTCCTTCAGACCAGTCGATTTGAGTTTCATACGCGCTCTTCGAATGGCGGCATCTGATCTCGCCCTCACTTCAAAATCGTCGTTTAAGACTCGATCCAGAGCGTTTCGCGACATCTTTTTGTTAATAAACGTGTTTTTTTGCGGTTTCTCTTTTACTGCTATTTTTGCCTTTCTTTTCGGCAAAGCCACACTATAAATGCTGCCTTCAGT
>BNWD01000082.1 GCA_025998575.1 Alphaproteobacteria bacterium
CTACGACTGCTCCCACGACTGCCCGCCCTGGGCGCGATCGCACCGCCTCGGGCTGCCGACCGAGCTCAAGCTCGACCACGTGATGGCGAGCACGGCGATCCCGATTCTCTTTCCCGCCGTGAAGATCGGCCAAAGCTACTACGGCGACGGGTCCGTGCGCCTCAAAGCGCCGCTCTCGCCCGCGATTCACCTCGGATCGACCTCGATCCTCGCGATCGGGCTACGCTACTACCGCACGCCCCAGCAGACGGTCGAGATCAACGAGAACTGGAAGATGAAATCGATCTCCCTCGCCGACGTCGCTGGCGTGCTGCTCAACGCCGGCTTCCTCGACAACCTCGATGGCGACCTGGAACGCCTCGAGCGCATCAACCACACGCTCGGGCTGATCCCGCGCGAGAAGCACAGGGAGCTACCCAACGAGCTACACCCGATCGAGGCGTTGGCGATGCGTCCCTCGGAAGATCTCGGGCAGCTCGCGAGCGAAAGCCTCGACAGCTTCGGCGTAATGATGAAGTTCCTCCTCAAGGGCCTCGGCACCTCCCGCAGCAGCAGCTGGGACATGGTGAGCTACCTTGCCTTCGATAAGGCGTACACGGGAAAGCTCCTCAAGCTCGGCTACGACGACGGAATCGCGCAGAAGAAAAAACTGCTCGAATTCTTCGGCGACCGCTAGCTCCGCCCGAGCGTCAGGTACCCCGCGTCCTCGCCCGGGAGCCGGCGCGCGCTCACTCGAGAACCCGGCGCGCCCACGCGAAGTCGTCCAAGTAGCGGCCCTTACGGTCGCGTACGGCAATCTCGGAGCCGGTCGCGTCGATCACGTGGTCGACATCGACGTAGATCGCGACGTGCACGATCTCCTTGCGGTCGGAACCGTAGAGAAAGAGAAGATCGCCGGGCCGGAGCGCTTCGCCGGCGGCGAGGCGGCGTCCCGCGCTTTGCGCCTGCGTCTCCACGTTCGAGGAAAAGCGGGTGCCGAACGCGTAGTTGAAAACCCACGCCGTGAAATTCGAGCAATCGAGACCGCCGAGCGCCGGGAAGTGGAGGTGCTTGTACGGCACGCCGAGATATTTGCGCGCCACCGCGAGCGCGCGTTCCTGGCGCCACGCGAGCGGCATGTTCTTCCCGTCGTTCACTCTCGGGTACGTAACGGGACAAGGCCCGAAACGGCCGTACTTGGCCTCGTGCCAACTCGCCTCCGGCACGTCGGTCTGCGGCCACCGATCCCGCGTCACGAAGTCGCCGTCGGGCGTCTCGGTTTTCGTCGCCTCGCCCGCGAGAACGGGGGCGAGGTCGAGGCAGTCGAATGCCGGAGCGGAAGTGCTGAATATCAGGAGGAAGGAGAGGACCACGAGCCCACTGTACCATACTGTACGTGGCGCCGCTCTGCATTGCGTCATACAAGGCGGCACCCCCTTTCGGAGGAACTTATGAAACTCGCTCTTTTTCTCTTAGCCCTTCCCCTTTCCGCGCAAGCCGTCGCTTCCATTCGATGCACGGAGCACTTCGCCGGGCGCCTTTGGCAGGGCGAACCCGCCCCGGACTTCGAGACGGCGAAGGACAACGCCGTCACCGCCTGCACCAGAACTGGGTTGCCCCCGAGGATTGATTCAAAGCGCGCGATTTCGCCGACGCGATGTCGTGCAATATTCCGCCCCCGAGCGGCTGGGTCTGCACGGAGCATTTCGCCGGACGCGTCTGGGAAGGCGAGCTCGCGACCGATATTGAGACGGCGAAAGATAACGCCGTGATGGCCTGCACGCGCAATTGGGTCTCTTCCAACGATTGCTTCAATGCGCGCAACTTCGACGACGCGATGACCTGCCGCGCGCGGGACTAGGGCAAGCTGCGCCACTTGATTGGTGATGACTTTCGCCTTCCGCCCTGGAGATTCTGGCGTTTCGCGTTCTCTCGGCGGCAGCCGAACCCTCGGAAAAGGGTGAAGTAGGCAGAAACGGGGAGCGGAGAGTTTAGGAAAACCTCCCAGCCGTCCAAGAACTTTACCGCGCAGCTTCGCCATCTCGATAGAAGGGCCCGCCGGTCCTCGGACTCGCGGATCGGGGCGGCCCCCCATCACCAATCAAGTGGCGCAGCTTGAATGCCTAACGCGGGGAAGCGAGCCTGGCCACACGGGACCGCGTTGAATGCAGAACCGCGCTAGCCGAAGAGTCACTATGCTCCCTTTCGCCATTTCACTGCTCCTCGTTCCACCGGCCTTCGCGGGCGAAACCCCCTTAAACTGTACTCCGGCCGGACATTGCGTCGGGGATCATATCTATGCCGTACGCAATATGGAGGTACACGAGGGAGACGTATCCGTGGCCTTTGGCTCTTGGGGTGACGTGACCGTGGGACTAGGGCTTGACGCCTTGAATTTTCACGATGCCGAAGTCGCAGTTTCAAAAGGCGGCGCATGTCTACCAACGAATTCTTCCGCTTGCGTAGGGAGATTTTCCCATCGCAAGAACGACCGGGGATCGGATCTCTACGGAAAGGTCATAGGTATTTTGCCCAGCGCGGGTGTGGTC
>BNWD01000083.1 GCA_025998575.1 Alphaproteobacteria bacterium
TATCTGTTGCAATTGTTCTTCCAATTAAATATATGCAAGAAGGGTCACTGTGTCTTAACTGCTGTTCTTGGAAAATATTTTGTTGGAAATATAAAAAAAGATTGCTATGTTTATCATTCTAAAATTCTCATACAATTAGTAAGTATTTTCATGATTTATCTTGATTTTCATAGAACTTTGTTCACAACCACTAATAATTAATTATTTTATGAATAATTTAGATAAAAAGATGTTGACTAATGCCTAATTAAAAAATAGCCCTTAATTGCGCTTGAAAACTATATATTCTATAAGCTTAGGAATTATTTTACTGTACAAGTGCGTCAATACATATGGTTTTTATATTCAGACAAAATATCTTGTTTGGTAGTCTTTTCAACGAATTGCCGTATCCCCCTACCTAAATCGCGCTAAAACAGTGCCTGTTTCCTGCCAACAGCAGTCCATATTCTAAACACTATTCTCTTTTTTGAACATAAGTATAAAGCTCATACATCTCTAAGATTTTAATATCTTTTTGCTCTTTCTTTTCTTGCTCAAACCTCATTTCAAGAGCATTTCCAAATTTGTTTGTCAGATTTGAGCGAAAAATGTAGTCGCTTGGTGTAGTGATGAATAGTGAGAAGTTATAATCCAGAACAACGAGATAATGTCGCTATCCATAACTTGGAGACTCGAAAAAATACTAATCATATTATTGCATATAGTAGAAAATGTGTTTACAGAGCCATATAGAGTAAGGTAATAATATATATTAGAAGTGTGCAGAATGTATCCCAATCTCATATCATGCGGCTAATAAAAAGCATGCAATTTAGAGAATATTCTAGTATAAGAAAGAAGATTAATGCTGGTGATACTGTAATAAGAAAGTATGCAGAAACTCAATTACAACAGGTGTGCAATATATAGAAACTCATTCTGATTTTCTTCTTGATTTAAAACTCTGTCGCTTGCGAATGAGCTGCTTATCAAAACAGTAATTGGTGGACAATCTCGAAAAACGCTGCCTCGCGTCCATGATAACTGCTGCTATAATCGATAATGAAATAAATATCTTCCCATAACTTGAAACCCTCATCATGTTATTACATATAGAAGAAAGGTGTTTACAGAACCATATAGAATAAGTTGTTCACATAAATATGATAGTAACGAAGTGAGCCAAAAGTATCTACATCTCATATCATGCAGATAATAAAAGGTATGTCAGCGAGATAAATTCTGATATAAATGTCACTATCTATAACTTCCTAAAATAATAAAAACTGTTGGTAACAGAATTATTTAAAGCTTTCCTTTGGATGGTAATTATGTGCAAACAGCTATTTTATGGAAACTATTGGAAATACTAGTGAAGCTGCAATAAAAAAGTATATATAAACTCAATTACAGGAGATTGATAAATACTAATGAAGCTCTTCTTTAGTTAAAGCTCTATCGCTTGCCCGTAATTAGTTGACAAACGCTTCACTTTTTTTACACTATCTCTCTGTTCCCTTCAGAAACTTATTTTTGATAGGTTTGAGTTGGGATTTGATTTCGTATATATTATTTCTCCATTTTATAGCAGAGAAATTAGCTTTGCTAAATTTGTTTGGTGGGTTTAGGATGATTAGCTCGAGCAGGCTTCAAAGGTAAGAAGAACATTGTATGGCTCTCACAGAAGCTCTTGTTTCAAAGCATTCATTGAACTTTTCAAAGCTAGTCTGAATTATGAGCTATATTAGTTTCGAGCATAGTTACTTTTTCATTTAGTTTTGATAAAATATTCATCTTTCTTCCATATAATTTCATGAAATAGATAGTGTTTTATAAGAATTTATTGCAATATCGTTGCCATCATAAATACTCTTCGACATCTGAAGAAGCTCTAACTGTATATCTTTCGGTACCTTCTCATGATTATCGCAAATGCATGCAATATATTCAACTTCAACAGGAAGTTCCACATCTTTCACAATAATATATTCTGCTTTCGACTCGAATCTCAGATTCTTATCAGGACTTGTAACAGAACAAATCTCTATAACTGGTTGCATTGGCAGATGTATCTTCGAAGAATAATTATTACAAGCATATCTATGCTTCTTCTTTAAAATCGATTTACCAGTTTTGTTCTAGAAAGCTTCAGCAGTCATATCTATAATTCTAGACAAATACTCGTCTTCTAAATTACTTTCCAGTCTCAAGTGCCACTTCAAAATAGCAACATCTAACGCTCTAAATTCCGGCTTCTCAATAATCGTATTCATTTTCTTTCTCCTTATTACTAATATGAATTTTTTTGAAAATCATCAGCAAAACACTACTGATACTTAGTATGTTATCACTCCGCTTATAGGCGTGTCAAGCAAAAACTCAGACTAATTCTAGAGATTGCGGTTTTTGATAAATTTATCATATTTGATCAAAAAATCCATTAGTCATAGATTAGTAACTATTTAGTGAGTCTATTGAGTCTATTGAGTCTATTGAGTCTATAGAGCT
>BNWD01000084.1 GCA_025998575.1 Alphaproteobacteria bacterium
GCCCTGAGCGCATAATAAAATGTTAAATATTTCAATAGGATTCTTATTGCAAGCTGAGAAAAAGTAAGTATATACGTTTTGAAAATTTTATAAGTTTCGCAGAACAACATTATGATCTGTATAAAAAGTGCAGAAACAGAGATTTAATCTATAAAACGTATAAAATTTCATGGATTGTTTTTTCGATAAAATTATGAGAAAAATATTTTAACTGTAATATGGGGGAGTTCACAAATATAACAAAGTTTGAATAATGGCCGAGAACTGTTAGTTAGTGAAGATATATATGAATATTATAAGTAGCAAGCTGCAATATAATATTGTGTAATTAATAATACACTAATGTTGAAGAGCATGAATTTTCCTCGAAAAATATACCAGCCATTCCTAACAATATAAAGTTATCATGCTCATGCATACAGCGCAATTATAACTAGTGTTGTCAAGTACAAAATGTTGGAGAATGTTCAGAATGCACATAAAAAAGAAAATTCAGCATAGGTTTAATTTGAAGTAGCGCTTTGTTTTTCTATGTAATTTTTTCTAGATTTACATATTGTTTCTTATATAAATTGCTCAAAATAGTTGTAAAACTTCTTGAGCTAATTGTCAATAAGAAGAAAACCTATCAGATTTAATAGATAGGTTTTGCTTATGAAAATAATTAGAAGCGAATTATCCGTATGCCAAAGCTTTTTCTGCTTCAACGCAGAACTTGATGGTGGCGAACAAATCTGCAGGCAAATTGGAAATCCCAGAAAGCAGCTCTAAAATATTTTCGTAGTTTAATATGCCCAACACTTTGTATGCTTTGATTGTCTTGGCTTCAAATTTATTTTTCAAACAAGTGAAATGTTGCAAAAGCACATTTAATTGTTCATGAGTCAATGACATAGGTACAAAATAAGAGTCATGACAAATATCCAGCTGCCAATAAAGCTCCATAGCGACAGTATTGCCATTTGCGGCACATTCCATAACAGGTTCCCGCAATGCGTTGTGATTGTATATATAAAACATCAGACTAGTGGCTCGCAATGACGAGGTAACATTCTGCCGGTATATACCATCCAACTCAGACCAATTGCCACTATTGAGAGCCTGCGTAAAAAGAGGAATATATATATCGTCGTGCAGACGCCCCCCGGCAGAATCACATTGCGCCAAAAAAAAATCCCGATAAACATAAATCTTTCTCAGATTTTCTTCGGTCCGATTTTTTTTGTAATTAATTGCCATTTCCACGTCATAGCTTATTCCAGACGGCTCGTACGGGATTCTTTCAGGCGCCTTGGGGCCTATTCCAGACGCATTTGCCACCCCTGCAAGCAATATTGTCAAGCTTGTTAAAATAATCTTTTTCATAATTAAATTTCCTTTTCTTTAAAAAACACAACTGCTGATAGTGATAATGAACTATTCTGCAAACAATGTCAAGAAAAAATATTGTCTTCAACAATAATACAAAGAATTTTATTAAAATTTTCGCTTTCTCAGCACCAAAATACTTGATATTTACGTTGCAATAGAGTTTAAATTAAAAAACTTACAAAAAGTTCAGTTAGTATTTGCTTATATCTTGCAGTTGACTTTGTATATACTTTCTTAACTATGATATTCTTTAGCAAATATACTTTTTTATTATAGTCTCGCTAATATTAACCTTCTTTTTTATATTAGAATATTCTCTTGCTGGTCTGCTTTTTATTATTTTAGGAAGTTATTGATAGAGACATTTACCTCGTTGCTCTTGATTATAATAACTACCAATCACTGCACTAAGTAACAGCGTTTTTTGCTCAGGCCTAATTAAAGATTACACGTAGTCGTAGGTTGTTGGCAATTCGTGGACGTGCGTTTTAATTTGAAAAATGGATTATACTATATTATATGCGGTGTGGTCTTGATGGTAGTGTGATGCGGTTGAAAAACAATATGCGTGAAAAATGTAGTTTGGTGACGGCGAAGTGAAAGAGAGGTTTTTCTCAATTTTTTATAGCGAAGGCAGGCGGAGGAAGGTTCGCGGCTATGAAAAGGTTGGCCAGGAGAAGTCGTATGTTGTGGTTTTGCCGATAATTTGGCTATCGATATTTTTCATATTTCCGCTGATGATAATTCTCAAAATCAGCCTCTCGAATGCCATATTCGCTATGCCGCCGTTCACTGACGTTTTCAATTGTGTCGGAGAATACACAGCCCAAATCTGTTTGAGCCTGAAAAATTATGCAAACATCATAAGTGAATCATATTATTTTTCGGCATTTTTCAACTCGATCCTTATCGCTTGCTTGACTACAATCCTCTGCCTTATGTTCGGATTCGCAATGGCATACGGCATTTCTTGCGTCAGAGACAGCCTGAAAACCATCCTACTCCTACTCGT
>BNWD01000085.1 GCA_025998575.1 Alphaproteobacteria bacterium
AGTATAGTTAAAATTTTATGCGTTTTATCGTGTGCGTTAGGAGCCTGCGGGGTTGGGTTATGTTCGGATCAAGCCAGCGAGTTTGAGAGCGCTGTTGAAAAAATTAATGATTCACCCTTCGACGATTGGACGAAGCAGCATTTGCGAGAGTTTTTAAATTCTTGCGGTGGTGACACACCAAAGACCATAGTGGCATCGTTTGGAGCAAATCCGACAAGATAGACGCTATTTGAATTTGTGAGTGCCTTATTCTGTGCAGAGAAATGCGCTGCATGATGAGTTGAATTGGCCTCAGTATAAAATAATTTTTAAAGGCGATTCACTAAAGAAATTGAAAGCTATCGCAGAAAAGTGTCGAGGTTTTGCCAAACTGCGGGGTGATGGCGGGAGCGGTGCTTCGGATATTACTAGTTGACTGATAAAGTGTGGTTGCTCAAGGCAAAAATATGATTTGCATTGTGTTTTATGCTTTTTACATAAAGTAGCTAAAACATTGCGTAAGAATGTTAACAACAGTTATTTTCTGTTTGCTAGTCAAGATCAAGATTTTAATTTGCTCAATAACATGTCTAAGAATACTAATCTCTGGCTAACTGCGCTAAATGGATGGGATAACTTGTTCAAGACTCCGGATGTTGCTTCTTTATCGAGCGCTTTGCTGAATCTTGGATTATGCTTGCATGCGAGTGGTTCACATTTTGAAATTCAGAGTAACTGTAAGGATTTGCTGTTCCAAATACATGGAAAGGATCTTACTACGTTTGGTGGGCCAAGAAAAAGACACATAGATAGAAGACCTGACAATGAGAGCCAAATGCTGGAGGTTTTATTGAATCCCACAAAAACATTTAAAGATCATCGTAATCAAATGAAAGACATGTCTATGGCGTGTTATTTGATCAAGGGAATTTTGTATCCAGTTGGCGACGAGAATGACCTGCTGCAATTAGCATTGAAAACCAATTATAGTGCGCTTTATGATCTTTTCTTTGCTTTCCTTAATCTGAACAATAAGATTGCCGAGAATAGCGAAAATGATTTGTTGAAAATGTTGAACTGCGTTGTCGAATTGAGTCCATTTCCAAATAAGTGGGATGAGCACTATACAGCCTGCCAGAATCTACAAACCTATTTTAGTGATCCTGCTATTGGTGTTCCGTGCCTACCAGAAACTTTAAGCGATGCGTTTATGCAAGAAGTTATGTCTATTGACAACTGCTTTTTGCCAAAAGATCTGGTTAAAAAACTTGTTAATATGTTTACTGTGAACTCAACATTTATGCGAGGCAGAGTTATATGTAACTGGAAGTTGACTATTGACAACTTGATTTCATTTATACATGCCTACATATACAAATATAACCTTTCTGGCTTTGCAAGAATAATGGAATTAGAACAACTGAAAAAGGATATTTAGAGTTTTAAATGGAAGAACTTGTTGACGAATCCTAAAGAAGCTTTGATAACTTGTCCTGTTCTATGGACTTCTGTTCCTGAACAACTGCAAGACTTTTTTATGAAAATAGAACATTTGGGAATGTTTATGCCTGACATTGTTGAAGGATTTCGCATAGTGAGTGATCTTGTGGAGGTTTATAGAAATGATTATGAGCGTGTATTAGTATACGATAGTCGCTGTAAGAGAGTTCGTTATCTAAGAACGATAATTGATGATAATAAGGAAAGGTTCATGAAAGTTGAAAAATCTTTGAATATTTTTTTGGCCGATCAAACTTTTCCTAACTTTTTTGAGTTATTAAAAGAAGTTAAAACCTTGAAAGACCTGAAGTTCATGGATATTTATAATTACGACCTGCTAAATCACGAATATAATATATTGAACGAATTGAATAATGCTAACATACCATTTCTTCGAATACCTGATGAACAGTTGCGCTCTGAATGTCAGAAAATGGCTAATTCTATACCTCCTGAGCTCTTTGAACTAGATAATTTCAAAAAGAATTTTGACTTTCCAAATGAATATGCAGAAGAATTTTCCGAGGTTCTAGATCTTTTGAGGCGGCTCTGGCATCCATTCTTTACGAATAATGAAGAAATAAAAGTTAATAGAAATTGGAAAACGCTGTATCTGAAATCCTCAAACGACTTGTATAATACTAAAATATTGTTGAATGATTTGTGTCAATTTAACAACTCTAAAACACCAACTAATCTGTTTAATTTATTAAACAGCGCTCTCAAACTCGCTGGCTTGATCCGAACATAACCCAACCCCGCAGGCTCCTAACGCACACGATAAAACGCATAAAATTTTAACTATACTCCC
>BNWD01000086.1 GCA_025998575.1 Alphaproteobacteria bacterium
AAGCTAAGCAAAGCTTGAGTTTGTCAAATTGGCAAGTGGCGGCCTGGTCAGCTTTTGAAAAAGCTGACTGCGGCCTTTGTGGAGAGCCCGCAGCTGGCATTCGCCAGCAAGGCCCGCCCCTTGCCAAGTTTCAAAATAAGTATTTAGGGCGGGTTGTGGTTAATATATTTAAAAATTTCTAGGTTTTGTTTCAGAGAATCGTGAGCGGGATTGCGAGCGCAGGCTTCAGCATTTGGATCGTTATAGATGGAGGCTGGGAAATTTTTATCACATTCCTAATAGGAAAGGGAATGATGATCTACGAATGCTTCAAAATCAACAAAGGCAACGTGAACAAGGCGTTATTTTATTGCGGTATATGTTATATAATGGGCGCCGTTTCATTTTGGCTGCTTGAAAGTATTAATGAAAATTACTATAATGGAATTTCATATAATATGTATACCTTATTGGTCTTCGTGATCGTTTGGAGTTGCGATCGGATCCGTTTTTTCCTTTATTGCATCATATCTCTATATAGAAAAAGTATTGAACGCCAACATAGTCCTTATTTGGAGCTCAATATTTATCATCATATCATCTGTGCTCGGAGATTTATTGGGATCGAAAGTAAAGAGAATTTTGGGCGTCAAAGACACAAGCAGCATACTTCCAGGCCACTGCGGCATCTGCGACAGATTAGCTAGCTTCCTACTGGCAAGATACGAATAAAAATGGGCGCTTCAACAGAGCGCATTTTAGTTAGTAATTTTCTATAAAATCCTGATATTTTTTGAAAAATTGAAGATCTCATGCGCTTAGGACTAGGCTGTTTTCAGAGCGCCAGAAGATGTATACCTCGTCTTCCCATTGGAAGTTTCGTTCTGAAAGTCTGAGCAGATTTGGTAGCATAGCGGTGACCATTTTGCCGGATTTTATCTCAACGTAGTAGACTGATATGTCTCCAAGGTAAGCTATTTCCTTGATAACTCCTCTCGTCCAGTTCCTTGGATACGCTGGTTTTAACGTCGAGAGCATGATTTTTTCCGGTCTTATTGCTACGGAAATCGTCGATCCAACAGGAACTACTCCTGCATGCGCAGCGTGGCAAAGGCAGTCGATTTCCTGTGATTCGATCAGTAGATGATCAAGTTCATTTTCGAGCACTATTCCTTCGAAAAAATTTATGTTGCCGACAAACTCAGCGACAAACCTTGAATTTGGGAATTCATAGATATCGTGCGGTGTTCCAACCTGCCTGATTTTTCCCTCCTCCATGATCGCTATTCTTGTCGACATTGTCATCGCCTCAGCCTGATCGTGCGTAACAAAAATGAACGTAATACCAACCCGCTCCTGTATATTGACCAACTCAAATTGCGTCTGCTCCCTCAATTTTTTGTCAAGGGCTGCCAGCGGTTCATCAAGAAGCAATAACTTCGGACGCTTAGCCAAACTTCTCGCAAGAGCTACCCTTTGCCGTTGGCCACCGGAGAGTTCTGACGGTCTCCTGTCCTCAAAACCAGAGAGCTGAACCAAACTCAAGACCTCTTTTATCCTATCTATTATAGTAGCCTTCGGCATCCCATCCTGCTTCAGCCCAAAAGCTATGTTTTGAAAAACAGTCATATGAGGAAACAATGCATACGACTGAAACATCATATTGATCGGCCTCTTATATGAAGGCCAATCTGTGACATCCACATCATCGAGAATGACACGTCCGGACGTAGGCGTTTCAAGGCCCGCCAATATCCTGAGCAACGTCGTCTTTCCGCACCCAGACTGCCCAAGAAGTGAAAACAGCTCCCCCTTATGAATCGCTAAAGAAACGCCATTCAACGTCTTCGTCGCGCCATGATTCTTGTGAATGTCATCGATCTGAACATACGGCTTCGCATTAACATCCTGCCAAACCTCCAAATTCCTTCTGATAAGCGGAGAAATCGGCGCCATCGTCCACAAAACCAAAAACACATATTGTTTCATTATGACATAAATTAGAAATTACTCAAAAAAAGTTGAAAAGTCAGGTTGGCAAAAACAACATTTCGTTATTTTTTAAAGTGCCCAATTAATGCATAGCTGCTTGAAAATCAGTTATTTTTAACATGATGCATTTAATAAAATTCTTGAAAAATTAATTAAATTTTTCTAAACAACACGCTGCAATTTTTAAGAAAAACACTATACTATATATTTTAAATTTCAAGAAATTATGGATAGCCAACTATTTCCAGTGACGACTGCGAATAAGTTTATAAACAATCAATTTAAATGAAACC
>BNWD01000087.1 GCA_025998575.1 Alphaproteobacteria bacterium
CGAAGCAGGAGGGAAGTCAATATATTATTTCTTTTTATTGAATCTTGTTTTTATAAAATTAAAAGCAGTTCTTGCTCCTTCGTCTTTGAACACCAGCAATAGCAAGCAATACGCCGCAATTCCAATTGCGCTGCAAACGAGCAATATCAAGATTTCGCCCGTATAATTCCTGCAGGATGAAATCCAAAGAAGAAGCATAATGAGAGCGCCCATAATGACGGCAGCAGTCGTTTGCTTCAATATTTGGAATATGAGATTTTTTTCGATTTTGAACCATTCTTTCGACTTTCTATACATAACACAAACGCTTACTATTCCAGAGATTGCAGTGCTCATCGCGGCACCATTTTCTTGGAATAATTTTATTAAAATTGTGTTTAATATGATGTTGGCGACGACTGATGATATTGCAGCAACGAGAGGAGTTTTGGAGTTTTTTTGCGCGAACAAAATGGCCGATAGGATTTTTGACAAAACGTATGCAGGGAGGCCGATTGCGAATATTCTCAAGATGCAGGCAGTGTTTTCGACGTCAACTTCTGAGAATTTACCGTGGCCATAAAGTGCCGATATCATCAGATGAGCGAGCGCAATGAGGCCAATCGCGGATGGGATAGTCATTCGGAACGTGAACAAAAGCGCGCTGTTGGCGGCTTCCACGCTCGTTTTTTTCTCGCCTTTTGAGATTTTTGCGGCAATTTCCGGAAGGACGATTGTTGCAACCGAGATGCCGAAAATGGAGAGTGGCAGTTGGATGAATCGGTCGGCGAAATATATATGTGTTATGCAGCCGGTGTTCAAAAATGAACAGAACAGCGAGTCGACTAATATATTGACTTGCGCGACGCCTGAACCTATGAGGACTGGAATTAGCTTTTTGAACATGGTTTTCATTTTCGGGCTGACACGGATTTTTGCTATTTTTGGTATCGTGAAGTTTTTATATTTTGCGTAAAAATAAAAATAAATTAATTGCAAAATTCCTGCAAATAATGTTCCAAATGATATGCGATATCCACTGGACGCAACGTCTTGAAAGAAGATGAGAGAAAGTATCAACGTTATATTGACAAGAATTGCAGGCAGGGAATACGAGAAGAAATTTCTGTTGACTGCGAAAATGCTGCTATAAACAGAGGAAATTGAAGTGAAGACAATGCTTGGGAAAATTATTCTTGTGAAGTCTATTGCCAGCGCTAGTTTCTGCGGATTTGAGGAGAATCCTGGCGCCATGAGAAAAACGAACTCTTTGGAGAAAATGAAGACTATAACAGAGAACAAAAGCATAACGAATAAAATTATAGTGAAAATTCTCGAGGAAAAATATTGCGCGGCATTTAGCTTTTTTTTCACGAAAAAGTCGGTGTAATACGGAACGAATATTGATTGAAACCCTCCTTCTGCAAAGACTCTCCTGAAGAAATTTGGGAATTTATAGGCTATCAGGAACGCGTCCATTTCGGCACATGCGCCAAGGAAGCGTGAAAGCATGACCTCTCGGACAACTCCGAGTATTCTGCTCGACATTATCATGCTGCCGAGCATGAGAAAGCTTTTTGCAATTGACATCTAAATCACCTCCTCTCTGCCGGACGTCGGTTTCCAACTGGCTAAAATTTCTTTTGTTTTTTCGGAAACCAGGTATAGCTCAACAAATGAGTTAATGTTCACGCAAACTGATAAATATTGATTCAATATGCAACAAAAGAAAAAGTTGAAAAAACTGAGTTCTTCGTCTTTTATGAAAAGGTCAAACTCAATTCCATTGACGAATCCGCGCCAGGCGTCTTTTCCGAAGCGTTTGACGATCTTTTTCGCTTTTATGCACGATATGTTACCCAGCAATTCTTCTGATTTCAGCTCGTTGCCGCTAGAAAAAATATCCGTTAATTTTCTAATTCCAGCGAGCAGATTTTCCTCTGTTGCGATTGATATGTGAGTTGCCGCCAAGGTTGAGACTAAGTTCCACAAAATGCTGCTGTTTTCTGAAAATGAGAAGCTCATATTCGGCTTCGAGATCATTTTGGCAAAATATCCGCCTGATTCTATCCCATCTATTTCTAGTTTCGAAAGCATTGGAATTTCACGCGTTTCTAGCCTGTTTGTGCATAATGTTGTGGCGTAAACAACGTCTGAATAAGATGAGAATGGGTTCATGTTCTGGTCGACAAAAGATATATATGTGTCATGCCCCTCAAGCCCTCGAAGTTCCGCAGATTCGC
>BNWD01000088.1 GCA_025998575.1 Alphaproteobacteria bacterium
ATAGGATAGCATATTATATGTTAACATTCAAAAATTATTTATTCTATATTTATTAATTCTGGCGTTTTATTTGCCTCCATTTTGAAAATGTGGGTTGAAAAAGAGTTAATGAATGCTCGATTGTGGCTGACGAGCAACACAGTCCCGCTATAATCCGAGAGCGCATTGCCGAGAGCGTCGGCGCTAGACATATCTAGGTGGTTCGTTGGTTCGTCCAGAATCAGGAAATTATTGCGCTGGGCCAGAAGAGCGGCAATAGCAACCTTGCTTTTTTCGCCGCCAGACAAAATGCCAACCTGTTTTTTCACATCGTTTTTTGTTATCAAAAGGCACCCGAGAATAGACCGTGCTTGCGTATGATTAATGTCTTTCGTTAGCCTCAAAACGTTCTCCAGCGCGTCCAATTTTGAATCCAAAATATCGAGCTGGCTTTGTGCATAATATCCAATTTTAACATTTTCCCCAATTTTCATTTCGCCAGCAAGCAGTGGGATTTGCTGAATAATCGTTTTTAAAAGCGTCGTTTTGCCAAGGCCATTCGCGCCTATTATTGCGATTTTACTGCCGCGAAGAATGCGTAAATTTATGTTTTTATTTAAAACTTTGTCGTATCCAATCGCGCAATCCTTCAAATCAACAACGATTTTGGCGCTCTGCTTTTCAATATCGATCTTAAACGTCGGCTTTTGCTCATCTCCTTCTATTTCAAGCCTGGCTTCAAGAGACTTTAATCTCTCGAGGGTTTTCAACTTGCTCTGCGCCTGCTTGGCCTTTGACGCCTTGTATCTGAACTTGTCTATAAAATTCAGCAGGTGATCCTGCTTTTTCTTGTTCGTCTCCTGTTGCTTTTGCGAATGCTCAATTTTCCTCTCCCTTTGTTCAATAAAATCATCGAAATTCCCATTATATATATTGACGGCACCATTTAAAATGTGCATTATCTGAGTTGATATATTGTTCAAAAACTCCTTGTCGTGCGAAACGAACAGTAGCGTACCGGTGAAAAACTTCAGATATTGCTCAAGCCAAGATAAGCTCGGCAGGTCGAGGTGATTGGTCGGCTCATCCAAAATCAGGAAATTCGGGTCGTTGATCAGTAATTTTGCTAATTCCAGCCTCATGCGCCAACCGCCTGAGAGATTCAAAGGATTTTCGTCAAACTGCTCATTCGCAAACCCAAGCCCTGCTAAAAGCCCCTTAGCGACCGCATTGAGCGCATAACCATTTTTCTCAGCGAACTCCTTTTCCAGCGCTTCATATCTTGAATATGTCTCTTCGGAATAATTTGCGCCAATTTCCTCGAGCGCCTCATTAATCCTATGTTGCAGAGAAACCAACTCTTTCTGCCCAAATATGCATTCCTCCAAAATCGTTTCCTTCGGATTTTCACACGGAGATTGCGGCAAATAGCCGACAACACAGTTCTTCGGAGTGGTTATCTTGCCTGAATCGTGCTCTTCAAGGCCAGTTACGATGTTCAAAAACGTAGTCTTTCCAGCGCCATTTGGCCCTACGATACCGATCTTCTCGCTTTTCGAAAAATGATGTGAAAAATCCCGAATTATGGTCCTATCGCCGAACTTCTTTACCAGATTTTGAATTATAATCATCGAAATTTTATCGCTTTTTTACTATGAATACCACACATCGCTCAGAATTGTCTAGCTTTAATCAATGAGTCAAATTTCGTCCAGTGGCCATTTTGGTCTTGTTTGGGCGTTGAGAGGTGAGTATGGGTAGCCGCTTTTATTCTCTCGATTGCAGCCCATGCGATCATTGCGGCGTTGTCCGAGCATAGGCTGACGGGCGGAACATAGAAGCCCAAATTTTCCTCGTCACAGAATTTTGCGACTTTCTCTCTGATTTCTGAGTTCGCGGCGACGCCACCAGCAAACACGACACTCCCAACGGTTTCTGTCGTCATTTTATAAGCCTTTGCGAGTTGACGGACGATGAAATTCTAGGCTATGTTTTCGCTGGCTCTGGATCCATTGGGATCGAAGCGATATCTCTTGGCGCTCAAAAAGCGATCTTTTTCGAGAAGAACAGATTTGCTGCGAACTGCATAATGAGGAATCTAGAATCATTAGGCATTTCTCAGCTAGGGCTTGTTATCAATAAGAAAACAGAAAATATTCCATCAAATTTTATAAATAATTTATGCAAAGATTTTAATAACTTATTGTTTTTTATTGATCCGCCATACAAAGAAAAAGAGC
>BNWD01000089.1 GCA_025998575.1 Alphaproteobacteria bacterium
ACTGCGCACTTCGGAGCTTTGTGGCATTGCTTTTTTATATCGCCCAAAAAGCCGCAATGGCAAGGGTTCATCGCGGCTATCAGTTGGATATTGGCCGGATATGTTATATGTTCTTTCGCGCGAGAAATCGTTATGCAATGAGTCTCCAAAGGCTGGCGCAGAGCTTCGATGGCAGCACGTTGAAACTCAGGCAGCTCATCCAAAAACAGGATTCCGTTATGCGCAAGAGACAGCTCGCCAGGTTTTGCATCAGCTCCTCCACCGACAAGCGAGACTAAAGAAGACGAATGATGCGGCTCCCTGAAAGGCGGCGTACGCAATAGGCCGTTTTTCGCAGACATTCCGGCGACACTATATATGCACGTCGTCTCCAAAGATTCTTCTGCGGAAAGCTCTGGGAGTATGGTCTGAGCTCTGTGAGACAACATGGATTTGCCAGCGCCTGGTGGGCCTATTAGTAGCACGTTATGACCTCCAGAAGCTGCTATTTCCAATGCTCTCTTTGCCATGAGCTGGCCTTTGACATCCGAAAAATCTATGCCATATTCAAATAAATTTTCCTGCATGCAAACTTCTCTCGAGCTGCAAATTTGAGACGAACCGTTCAAATGGTTTATGATTTCCAATATATTGTTGGCTGCAATTATAGAATCGTTTCCACTCCACAGCGCTTCTTTTTCGCACGCTTTCGGGCAGATAATAGACAAATTCTTTTCGTTAGCAAGCATTGCAGCGCAAATTGTTCCAGAAACGTGAGACAAGCTTCCATCCAATCCTAATTCTCCGAGAGATATCGATTTGTCGAGCAAGTCCGTGTCGATAACCTCCATAGAACCAATCAACGCCAAAGCTATCGGAAGATCATAGTGCGATCCGATTTTCGGAATATCGGCAGGAGCCATGTTTACTATTATCTTTTTCGAAGGAAATCCCAAGCCTATTTGAAAAAAAGTCGATCGAATGCGCTCCTTGGCCTCGGCAACTGCTTTGTCTGGCAAACCGACTATGCAAAACGAGGCAATTCCTGGCGAAATCTGAGCTTCAACGACTATTTCAACTGGCATCATTCCAACGAATGCGACAGTTTTTATTTTTGAAATCATCGAAATCTATATCATAAAGCTAGTTCTCCTTATTGGGCATCATTCGATTCAACTTGAGAATCCGTTGAAGACTCAGATGTTGACGTCGATTTAAATTTCTCTGATAGAACCATAGCCGACATGGAATCAGAACCATCAATCAAAAAACCACACATCTCAGAAGCTCTGCAATATAGACTGCTGGACTAAACAACTGCCAGAAGTATTTTTCGAGCAGTTGTTTTTTGCGCTAACAGTAAAGATTTATGACTCTTGATTTCCTATTAGACTTGATATTAGCAACTATAGTATCAATGACCTGCGAATTAAGAAGAGATAGAATTGTATCTCGAATGTTTACTTCATGAGTCCTAGGTTTTATTTCGTTGAATATTTGGCTAACTAGATTAGGATTAATACATTGCAAATAGTCGTGAAGGTCTTTAGAAAATTGCTCACGATCGCCACTAATTAATTCGTGTAAACAATAAGCAATTTTTTCAACCACCTTTAATTTTTGCTCTTCTTTTGGAACTATTTTTTCGTATATAGAACGAACCGCTTTGCTATCCTCACTGACTTTGTTGAAGAGGACTGTGTGTTTTTCGGCAAGTTTGTCGAGAGCGCTAATCAGAAAGCGCATATAGGTATTAAAGCAGCTGAAATCCAGATGTTCAAGCGAGACCAAAACAGACCTCGATTGAAGCCTTACTTGGCTAATGCACTTTTTGTTAGCCATACGATAAAGTGCAGATGCAAAATCAGTGAAATCTTCCTCAGAAATTGCAAGAAGTTGAATTGCATAAAATGTGCGATTGAGTTTTTTATATTCTGCAAATTTTTCGTTGTCTTTTTTCTCCTCCAGGTCTCTAAAGGCGGGAACTCCTAGATAGTGAGATGAATATGGACTTGACGAAAACCAATCTTGACATTCATTCAAGCTCAATAATTGATTTGAGTCTTCCTGTTTGCTGAACACGGAATTTTGCGAGACTGCCACAGAGCAATTCAACAATAACGACGCACAAACCACTGAGATTGACAACACACTCTTTAAAAGATTTTTCATATTTATAACACCTCCTACAAATAATACATCTCCCGCAGT
>BNWD01000090.1 GCA_025998575.1 Alphaproteobacteria bacterium
AGTTAATTATAGAATAACATAGTTTTTTGAATAAAGTCAATATAAATTTCAAATTCACACAATATATAACTGTAAATATCGTGCGTTTTAATAAAATTTTTTAAGTTTTAACGTTAAAATATATATTGACAAACCGAAATATATCTCTGTATACTAATAATATATGCGTTTGTTTTGAGCGATGTAAATGGATAATCGTCACGTAAGTTTGGGCACAAACGACGATGAATAATATAGAGAAATAACTAAATAATTGACACCTGCTGAGAAACAAGAGACTTCTTCCACAAAACTATAGAATTATCAAACGTCTCAACAATAGGCTATCACAAAATCCTGCGTGTAGCAAAAACCATATCCAACATGGAATCAAAACGTCTAAGAGGCTTTGCAATATAGACTACTGGACTGAGCGCTCTTTATAAGTTTCGTACGCAATCTTGGATTGCAGCTAAAAAATGAAGATGAAAATTACGAAACATTAAATTAACGTTTTATTATTCTATTTTGATAGCCTTTCAGAAGAGAGTGCGCAATAATGAAAAAATATTCAAAAAGCCTTTCCTATTTCCTTTGATAATTTTATACTAGATGGAATATTGGTAGTCGTGAGGAGAGTTAGTTGTTTTTACACAAGAGGTTGGTTGCCGCGAAATGTTTGCTGGAATGCGCGTTGAGAGAGAATCGCGCGGTTGGGGCGTTTAATTTTTCGAACATGGAGACTGCGCAAGCGATTGTTGAGGCGGCGAACAATGAGCATGCGCCTGTCATTTTGCAGGTGACGGAATCGGCTATAAAATACATGGGAATGGAGTATTTGGCTGCTATTGTTCGTGCGGCTTGCGAGAATTCTGCGATTGATATAGCACTTCATTTGGATCACGGGAAGGACTTTGCGATTTGCAAGCGCTGCATAGAGGCTGGATTTTCGTCTGTTATGATTGACGCTAGCTCGTTTTCTTTCGAGGAAAATATTGCCAAGGCGAAAGAAGTTGCAAATTATGCTAAAGAGTTTGGAGTGTCTGTTGAAGCAGAACTTGGTATTTTAGCTGGAGTTGAGGACGGTTTAAGCGTTGATGCTAAAAACGCGCTATATACATCGCCAGACGAAGCGGAGGAGTTTTTCGAAAAAACTGGAATTGATAGCCTAGCTGTTGCCATAGGAACGGCTCATGGTCCGAACAAAGGCACAAATGACCATCCGAAATTGGATATAGAGCGTTTAACGCTGATCAAAAACAAAATTGGAGCACGGCCTTTGGTTCTGCATGGAGCTTCGTCTGTTTTCGCTGACGATATATTTGCTGCGAATACTCATGGTGCAAATATTCAAAATGCGTTCGGAATAACCGACGAAGACATAAAAAACGCTATTGCCAACGGAATAGCAAAAATAAACGTCGATACGGATATTCGAATAGCTTTCCTCGCAGGTCTGCGAACTGCCCTTGCAACAAATCCTTCATCGATTGACGTGCGCGCATACCTAGGCTCCGCCAGAGAAAAAGCAAAAGACGCTGTTTCCAAAAAACTACAGAGGTTTTGTTAATAAATTGAAACGCACCAATTCTAAAAGTTCAATTTCTTTCAAATCGAATAGCTTTTTTTGGGCAAGCTGATGAGCAGAGGCAGCAGAGAGAGCATGTGTTTTTGTTATGGATATATGATTTTTTGTCGATAATTTTGATAGATTTTGTTGGGCAAACGGAAGCGCAATTTCTGCACGCGATGCATTTTTCATTGTCTATATAAAAGCATCGTTTTGCATTTTTTGAATAAGAAATATCTTTCAAATTCCTGGTAACTGGTTGTTTGTATGCGCACTTAAGGCCAACAATTAAAGCATGGATGATATCGATTAATAAGAAATTGTTGAGCAAGCCTCTTATCTTCATTTATTTATTCAACCTCAGAAGAGCAATAATTCTATATCCAAGAGGATTGCATTCGAAGCAAAAGATTAAATTTTGAATTATCAATTTTCTCATTCAAAAATATTCATTTTCTGCATTATAACATTGAGGCAATATTTATCAAAAGTGAATGCTTTACGTTTGATGACAACAACCAAAGTCTGAATAATAT
>BNWD01000091.1 GCA_025998575.1 Alphaproteobacteria bacterium
TCTGTTAATGCTTCAGAAATATACCGCATGTTCGGAACACTTTCCTTTTTTCGCAGTTTTGTTGTTGAAACACTCTGGTTAGTTAGTGTCAATTTTTATAACTGAAATGTTGGCTTTGGAAGGCGGCAATAATAAAAACTTTAATTATACTTACCATCAATTGCTCGTAGCGCAATCAAAATAAGTTACTATAATGTAATAGTTCAATGTGTTAATTTTTAGCAATTATACAGTTTACTTTTTGGCACAAAACTCAAAAACATTACTTTGAACAGAAAAACGATAATAAAACTATATTATCAATATTTTAAATAGTAATGCTCAATACGACAACTATATTCGAGAACAAATCGGATTTCTTTTGTTAGTTTTAGAAATATAAGTGAATACATCAACTGTTCTTTTATCAACTGCGCACTATTGAATTCAGCTAATCTTTTATAATTGAGCTCTTGTTCTTGAAAATCAGCAGATTGAATTCAGGCCGAAGAATATAGAAGCGGCAGAGTTTCGGATGAGCTTGTTCTACCGTATTCAATAAATTTCGCCGAAATTACAGCTATGATTGAGAGCTATCTGTAACTTTCATAACGATGTTCTTTCACTCTTCATTAAATGCTAAACTAATGAAAAGTTCTTAAAAATTTTCGGCTTAGAGAAATAATTTCTAGTTCAATGAGTTTTTATAATTTGCATGTTTCATTGTTGCAAGTCAAACCTATTTTAACGCATTATTATTGACGAATTTGATCCTGAATTAAAACAAGGCGGGCCTGTTCCAACAAAACTTTTGGGGAAATGTGAATTAACCAGTATTCATGATTATGTCAACTGTTTTTTATAACCAGCCACTAGCGAGTTGATAGAAGAAAGAATTTGCGTTATTTTTTTCGTATATTCTATGCAAGTAATGTATTATAATAATTCGGCAAGCTTTATGTAATTTTGCAAAAATATTAGTTTTGCTGAAAAGCTTTTTAGGGAAAACGCTATTGTTAATTTTACTCGTATGAAATGAAAAGTCTCAAAAGCAAGTCAAATATTTGGAAGAATATTTTAATAAATGTTAACTTTTATAAGCCGGCCACTAGCTTTTCAAAATCCAGAAACTTAACCCAAAACAAATTACGTAATTGCTGTATTTATATAAAACACAAGTATTTGCAAGTCCATAACAAACGCTATGGTTCCTCGAATTGGAGGCGCAAGGAGGGTTTATTATTAGTTGAGGCTTTGTATTTATAGCCAGTTAATATCATCTTGAATACAGGGCAAACCTCTTGGTAATCGTTTGTAGTTATCAGTGACTCATAGCAAACAACCTCTATCATAGTGTTTTCCCAAAATTCGCAGCTTAAATATTTCATCTGTTTATCTTTCATTTTGAATATCTATAACAAATTTTTTTCTAAAAACCATCTAGAATAGCAATATAAATGTCGCCATCCTTACTTTAGTAAAATAATAAGGCAGATCAGCAAGAGAATATTCTAATATAAAAAAGAAAGTTTTCTGTGAATGGAAATTATGGAGCAATACTATTTTCGTGGAAAGCGTTGGAAATGTTAGCAATACTTATAATAAGAAAGTGCGCACAAAATCAATTACAAGAGATTGATAAATATGAGCAAACTTCTTCTGAATCTCTTTTTGGTTTAAAAGTATGTTAATTATACATGAGAGATTTATCAGAGCAGTAACTGGTTGGTTATCCTAAAAATTTAGCTAATATTTCACCTAACCACTCGCTATTCTTCGAAATACGTTTCCTTCAAGATACAACGTCAGCTCAATACTTCTTTCTCTTTCTCTTGCTCTATACTTTACGCAATTATCTACCAAACTCTGAGAAGGTTTACAAGCCTTGCTCTTCCACTTCTGTACCATTCCTTACCAAATCCTTTACTAAACTGCCACTATCACAATACTTGCACATATTCACGTCTCTCTCAAATTATATTCAAACGTGTTTTAATATTATAAGCTATCCGTAACCGATTGTCAAAATCCACATTTTTTACCGCTTAGATAAAATTTGCATTGAGAAAAATAGTAAAAATATCTTGTTTG
>BNWD01000092.1 GCA_025998575.1 Alphaproteobacteria bacterium
ACGCAGTCACATTCGCTGCTGGTCTTGCTAAAGAGGGGCTCAAACCGTTTGTAGCCATATATTCGACGTTTTTGCAGCGAGCGTTCGATCAAATTTTTCATGATGTCGCCTTACCAAATTTGCCTGTCCGTTTCATCATAGACAAAGCTGGTTTGCCTGGCCAGGATGGCAAGACACATGCCGGAATATATGAAATGGATTTGCTTAAAAATTTCGAAAAATTCTTTATTTTAAGCCCATCTACAACAGTCGAAATGCAGAATATGTTGGAGTTCGCCTCCAATCATAACTCCTCGCCGTTGGCTATTCGATTTCCAAAAATCGCTTCATCAGTAGTTCTTGGAGACTTTAAGTTTGATGGAGCCTTCCGCGAAATTGCTCAAGGCGAAAACATTGCAATTTTCTTTTGCAGCGCCATTTTGACGAACATTTTGGAGGCAATATCCATTTCTAAAACGAACCCAACAATCCTAGATGTCAGGATTGTACAACCGTTTGACTTTGATAATTTCGCAAAAATCTCTGAAAATTATAATAAAATTATAGTAATTGAAGAAGGCGTTTTTGGCGGTTTATCTGGAATTATTTGCGAGAAATTATTTGCAAGCAATAATCTTAATCTTCGCGCAAAAATCGAATTTCTGACACTATCAAAAGCTCCAGTTACGCACTGTTCCAGAGAAGATCAGCTGAGCATGAGTCCACTTTCGGCGAACAGCATCGCTGATTTGTTAAAAAGATGCACATAATACGCAAAACAAATATACCAATAACTGCACGCTACCTGATTGAATAATTGGCAATCTGTTACGGGCAGGCTAAAATATAGAAATTTGTATGTGTATAAATATGCGTAAGTATTGCAAGGGTGGCAGTTCAAGAAAGCATACATAAATGCAGTAGGAAGGATTGCAATCGTAGGCAAATAAAGAGAGTAGTCTTGCTCTGTGTGCCTTGAAGGAAATGTATAATGATCTTTATACTTATTTCAAAGAAAGAAAATAGGAACAGAATATGTGCTGTTTTAAATGCATTTGGTGTAGGCTCTGGAGATAATGACTGCTAAAATTTATAGAAAATATATAGTTACGAAGTATGAAACATGTTTGCTAGAGCCTTAAAGAGTCATTGGAGCTTCTCGTTAAATTGCCTGTTCATAAATTTAATTGTCTCACTGGCAGTAAATAGCTGTTATTCCCTCTGTTGAAGAAAGAAGAGCGGCTTAGCAATTAGCGGCTCTCTTCTTTTGTGCAAATATGTTTATTTGCCAGATTCTTTCAAGCTAGCGAGAGCTGTCTTTGCAAGCTCGATAGCCTTTTCAATTGTTTGTTTTGTAGCATCGAAATCGAAATCTTCTTTAGCATCTGTGTCCATTATATTCTTCAATTTCTCATGAAGCTCTTTCAACTCCTTAGCATCAGACAATTCCTCGTGAAAAACGACGAGCAACTCTCCTATAGTTCCGAAAAGAGCCCCAGCCTTTTCCTTTGGCGTCGCGCTGTCTGTCAATTCTTTGAATGTTTTAAAAGCGGTTTCCGAAGCTTCAAGCGTAGAGCTTATTGTCTCTTGATTAACATCAGCTTTGAATACGTTCTGTTGTGCAAAAGCAGCGCCTGCAATCGTGATGCATGTGGCTAATGCTATCAAAAAATTTTTCATATTTTCTCCAAATAATAAACGGTTTGAGTTCATGATTTAATTATAGCTGACAAGCATTAACAAATCGTTAATTTTTACGTTCGATTTTTGTTAGCTCAAGAACTTTGATATCTATCATATTAAAGAACGAGAACTAAAACAGCATTGAAAAATAAGATTGTGGGTTGTAAATATGCATTAAAGATATAAATACGAAGACTGCAAGCTAACTTTATTAAAAGTAAAGCTCCAATGACTCTTTAAGGCTCTACCAAACATGTTTCATACTTCGTAACTATATATTTTCTATAAATTTTAGCAGTCACATTCGCTGCTGGTCTTGCTAAAGAGGGGCTCAAACCGTTTGTAGCCATATATTCGACGTTTTTGCAGCGAGCGTTCGATCAAATTTTTCAT
>BNWD01000093.1 GCA_025998575.1 Alphaproteobacteria bacterium
CACATATCTGTCGACAAGCGTCTTCGTTTTTCCAGAGCCAGCGGAAGCAAACACAAAGCAGCTGGAGTTAACATCTAACGCATCATTAAAATTTTTCATAAAATTTTAGGAAAAAGCATGGTGCCCAGAGCCGGAATCGAACCAGCGACACAGAGATTTTCAGTCTCTTGCTCTACCAACTGAGCTATCTGGGCACATATTCATCTTATTCATTTTAGCAAAACATTGTCAAACTTCATAGGAAAAAGTTTGTTCTATGCTAGAATATTTTCATGAAACCTGAACCAAACATATTTTTTTCAACACTGCAAAGCCTTGCGAACTGGGCGGCTGGAAGCTCTCTTTGGCCATTTTCGTTCGGCATTTCATGTTGCGCAATTCAAATGATGCATGCCGCCGCCAGCCGCATAGATCTCGACAGATTTGGCTGCTTGTTCAGGCCAAGCCCGAGACACTCCGATTTGATGATCGTTGCCGGCAGTGTCACGAAAAAAATGTCCAGCCAAATAATCACGCTTTATGACCAAATGCTCGAACCAAAATACGTCATCGCCATGGGCATTTGTGCAATTTCTGGCGGGCTCTTCAAAGAATCAGAATCTATCGTTAACGGAGTCGGCAAACTGATTCCTGTTGACATAGAAATTCCAGGCTGCCCTCCATCTCCGAAAGACTTGGCAGAAGCAATTTTGGGGCTTCAGCGCCGCATAAAAAACCCTATCCACCTGCCTGCCACGAAATAGCCATGTCTCCTTGCGGGCCATAAAGATATCTCAAAACTTCAGAAACGAACAATTGCTTCTGCTCATAAGTCCTTAATATGCGTCCAATCGCCTCTACCAAGGATCTATGATTGATTTTGTTATGCAAAACCGTTGCCAAAGCGTCCATCTGTGCGCTCCATTTCTTATCCAATCCTCTCAATCGCATAAAGAACAGATCCATAAACAACTTACTCTTTTGCGGGTCATTATTCGTCAACTTCAACACAATATTTATGATCAATTTAACCACTTCATTGACATGCTGCGAACTACTCAACACTTGCTGCATAACTGGCAACTGAGCCAACGCTTGCTGTTGCTGTATCGCATTCTGACGCTGACTAATTGACGAGAAATTAAGCTTCCCAAATCTCCATTTATTCTTCTGTTTTTCATTCAACATCTTGAAATATTCATCCATCTGCTTTCTCAAGCTTCCTATTATTTCTTCATATTCATCGATTTGCTGCTTATATCTTATCTCAGCCCTGAGCAATTTTTGCTGTTTCGCCAACAAATTTTGTTGAATTGACGAGTTCTTAGACAGCGCTCCGTCAAAAAAAGCCAAAGTCTGCAACTCATTTTTATCCCTTATCTGCAAAACAGTTTTAAGCAACTCAGACTCCGAGTCTTGCGTCTTTTTTTGCTCAATCATTTGCAAAAGCTTGGTTTTCAACTGATAAACTTGTGCTCTGTATTGCGCAACCTCTGTTCTATAATTATCCTGCTCTGCAAGAGATCTAAGCTGCGAGAACTGATGACGTTTAAGACTTTTTGAAACAAAATCAGTTTCAAAAGATTTAGAATTAAGTTCGCTCAATAAATTATCAATCTTTCCCATAGCATACAGCTCAGATTTATGATCAGGCTGAGCAAGGATTTGCTCCTTAAGTTTAGCCAACTCTTCAAACATTTTTTTGTATTCTTCAGCACTGAGAGTATTGTTCGCGCTCATATCACTAAGCTGTCCTTCAAGCTTTTTCTTTTCCTCCTTCAGCGATTGGAGCTCCTTTTTCCACTTCCCAGAAATAATATCCTTCAATTCTGCTAACTTGTTTCCAAGACTTTCTTTTTTCTTTTCTGCATTCGTTTCTTTTTGTTTCTCACTTGTTTTCACCTGATCCTCTTGCTCTTTTGCATGAGCGCAAAAACTTCCAAGAAAAAGAAAACTAGAGCATAACAACAGGCATTTTTTAGCAAATTTTATATTCATTTTCCCACCTAAAGCATCACTATATAAT
>BNWD01000094.1 GCA_025998575.1 Alphaproteobacteria bacterium
ACCTTGATTAATCTCTATCTTCAACGCATGCGCAACATTACTCAAAAAAAATACAAAAAAAACAACGACCTTAGCGAACATAAATGCAACAAACAGCAACATCAAACGAGTAATATTATAGCAGATTGTCTTGGAATACTTTCAGTCTTGATTTTAGGTATAAAAACGCTTGCTTTCCGCGTATTGCTCTCATAATGTCTCTGTAGCGTGCATAAGAGAGCAGGAAGGAGAAGAGGCGTCTTTTGGCGTCATGAAGCCATAAATAAAGTATATGCAAAATCAATTACAAGAGATGAATGCATAGAAACTTAAAACTCTTTAACTAGTTGGCAATCCCAATATGTTTTAAACATAATTTGAAGCATCATTCGCAAATTCAAACAAATTTTATATATAAATTGCACTCAATAACTTATCACTCCGGCTCCTATGACGCGGCCCAAATTATCGTATATGCAGCAAATTTGTCCGTTTGTGACTGGGCTTGTTTGGAGCTCTAACAAGTTAATTTTCGCTAGATTTTCAGATAGTTTGGTTATTTTTGCTTTCGTTTTTTGGCAGATAGAACGGAGCTTAACAGTGGCCACAAACTCGTCTTCAGCATCCATTATCCAGTTCATAGAAAGAGCATTGAACTCGTTCACAGCAACGCGTTGCCTAGCCCCAACAATAACCTCGTTTGTCTCATGAGCAAGCTTGACGACGTATAGCGGATTATTATGTGAAATGCCAAGCCCCCTCCTCTGGCCTGTTGTATAGTTAAACAATCCAGAATGCTGGCCCAAAATCTCATTAGTTTCATCCAAGACGATATTACCACATGCAAATTCTTGAGAGTTTTTTATAAATTCTTTGTAATTCTTACCTTGCAAAAAGCAGATATCCTGGCTGTCTTTCTTCTTCGAATTATGAAGCCCAATGCTTTCGGCAATCCTCCTCGTTTCAGATTTACTCTCAATTTCCCCGAGAGGAAAGCGAATATTTCTCAGATTTTTTCTAGGAACAAGAGACAAAAAATAGCTCTGATCCTTCTTCTTGTCAGCCGCCTCTTTCAAAAAGACAACGTCATCATCAACGCAAATGTTTGCATAATGCCCAGTGGCCATAATATCAGCGCCCTTGCTCATTATAAATTCAAAAAGCAAATTCATCTTGATGTCGCGATTGCATATAGCACAAGGGTTCGGCGTTAGACCAATGGCGTATGAATCGATAAAAGTTTGAATAACAGATTTCGAAAACGCTTCTTTGGCGTCGAAAACAAAGTGCTCAATGCCAAGCTTTTGGCAGACTATTTTAGCTTCATTTATCGGATATTCGCACGCGTCATGAATATTCATCGTGACGCCAAAAACATCGAATCCATTCTGCAACAAAAGAGAGGCCGTAACCGACGAATCGACCCCTCCCGACATACCAACGCCATACTTGAGGCGCCCTCTGGAAATCATACTATCTTCTTGCAATTCCAAAATATATTACAAACATATTAAACACAGCAACTGCAACGAGCAACTAAAATTTAGGAGATTGACAATCCATAATACACTACTGATTAAGTTTATCAACAATCAACTTAACGGAAAGTTTCAAAATTCTTTATTGAGCATAATAACATTAAGATTCTGCAAAACACGTTTCTGATTTGGTAACTATATGCATAACAGTATCTTAAGTTTGCCAGTTCCAATTATGAGCAGTTCACTTGATTTATGTGGACTTTTTTTCTATGTAATCTTTACCAACGAACATCTTAATATGTGATTTCGCAATTACATGATCTACGATTTCATGACGTATTTTTGGAATATAAGTAATTCCTGTTTATGCAAATTTACGCAAACGCTTTCAAGGCAATCCAGTTTTTGCTTTTTCACACAATTTCTTGAATGTTTCGCAGTTTACATAGCATATTCAAATACAATAAAACATAAATTATTTTTGTCTT
>BNWD01000095.1 GCA_025998575.1 Alphaproteobacteria bacterium
GATATTAGGGATTTAGTTTCTGGCATTTTGAGCGATGAAGGCTATGAAACGATAGTTGCGAGCTGTTATATCGATGCTCTAGCTCTTTTGAAAGAAAAAGGGCCGAACTTGGTCATTCTTGATGTGTGGCTCGGAAATGGCGAAAAAGACGGCATGAGATTGCTTGATGTTATCAATGAAAATTATGAATTCATGCCTGTCATTATGATGAGTGGCCATGGGACTATAGAAACTGCTGTTGCCGCGATAAAGAACGGCGCCTATGATTTTGTTGAAAAGCCATTTGCTGCAAATAGGCTATTAACTTCTGTAGACAAAGCAATAGAAACAAGTAAATTGAAAAAAGAAAACGCAGAATTGAAAATAAAGGCCAAGGTTTCTGATAATATTCTTGGAAAATCACAAAGTATTCTCGCATTGAAGCAGTCTGTCGAAAAGATAGCTCATTTAAATGGCAGATGCGTAATTTTGGGGACTGCAGGCTCTGACAAAGAGCTCGTAGCTAGGGAAATTCACCGCCTATCTTCAAGATCTAAAAGCTCATTTAGCTCAATTAATTGCCACTCTCACACGCCAAGCCAGCTGGAAATCGAGCTGTTCGGTCTATTCATAAACGACTCTGGAGAAACTAGAATTAAAAGAGGATTATTTGAGCAAACAAATGGAGGAACTCTTTTTATTAACGATCTTGACGCCGCGTCTTCTGAAATACAATTAAAAGTCTTAAAAACCATCAAAGAATCTTCTTTTTTCAGAATAGGCTCAAGTGAAAGAATAAGCCTAGACACTAGGATTATTTCTGGTTTTGATAACAGGATTGATGAATTAGTAAAAAATGGCTCGTTTTATGATGAATTATTTTGCAGATTAAATGCCAATACTCTGAAAATACCTCCATTAATTTCTCGTCGCGAAGATATTTCATCGCTACTCAATTATTATATGACTCAATCTGCTAAGGCTCACAATCTCATGCCACGCAAATTTGCAAGCGACGCTCTTGGCATTTTAAACGCCTATTCCTGGCCTGGTGACGTCTTGCAATTAAAGAATTTCGTGGATTGGGCGCTAACCATTAATATATCGTCTCAAAATTCACAAGAGCAATTCATAACAGCAGCAGACTTGCCAAAAGATATTATAGTTGGCGGTAATATCTCGAATAACGGCGGTGTCCAGTTCATATCGCTGTTTTCGGAACTTTCTATAAAGGATGCACGAGAGGAATTCGAGAGACAATACTTCATGGAGCAATTGAAAAAATTCTCTGGCAATATATCGCAAACCGCTAAATTCGTCGGAATGGAACGCTCCGCCCTCCACCGCAAACTAAAATCCCTCAACATCACAGACTCAAAATTCTTCAAAACCTACGAGGAATCCTAGCCCTCTTAATTAGGAAATTTGCAACCTGTTGTTGGTGAATATAGAAAAATGTTTGGATACATTAATAGTGGCAGTATAATACATGTAAGCATAGCAACAATAGCAATTTAGTAAAGGATAGTAGAGGGCCCTGCCATGACTGTGATTTAATGATTTCGATAATGATGCTTGAGCAGAAAAAGAAAAACTATGATCAGAATATCGCCTACTGTTGACAAGAACAGGCTCTGTTTTATGGCACTTGAGATATGGTCATGATATGGCATTTATAGTATATAGTATGGCTATCAAAAAGAATGCCGGAGCTTTTACTAAAATCGCTTGTTGATAGATTTAATCTATCAACGTGGCCATATACAGCTGTCAATATCTTATAGATATATTGACACAAAAATATTTTTGTGAAAGTGTTGGAAATCAACGTAAAGCTCCAGTATTATTTCGCTAAGGGAATATTTTAGAGTCTACTAAGCATGTTTCTTGTATTGCCTGACCGTATCTAGTTGCCGGTCCAGAATAGAAGTATTGAATTCCACAAACTTCT
>BNWD01000096.1 GCA_025998575.1 Alphaproteobacteria bacterium
CACACTTCAGTATAATACAAACATATTATATAGGATTGAAAACAAGATGTGAAAGGAGTTATTTACCAAATTTGTAAAAATTAATTACTAATTTTACTTTGTTTTTTGCAATTTTATTTTGAGTATAAGTATATTTTTTTGTAAAGTGCAGTATTGTCAATTTCAGGCAAATATTACAATGCATTATTAATGAAGCTCTAAACAATTAAATATGGCTAACAAACTTCTATAAAAATGAGAGAAATTATTACATAATGCATCGATGGTATTTTGAAGTTATTTTAGAATAGCAGACAGCGTTGTATCAATTTAAGAGAAATATTTTGCGAGAAGATATTGCAGTTAATTTTGGATGGGCGCTTGTAGTCTATAGACCGAAAGCTATGTTGAAAATGCTCTCCTGTTCCATGCATTTGAGGAATGGCAACAAATATGTGTTTGCGTCGACTTTTCAGTAGTCGTTTATAAGACTGCCAATGATTACGTCGGCTGAATTCCTGTAAAGCGCTCTGTTCAAACAGATTTTATACAGAAACTAGACGTTTGTGTATATGCTATTCTCCACTCTCCCTATCATTAAATTTGAACTTTGTTAACAACTCTTAAGACAATTTTATGAAATATTATTTCGATAGATTACATAGTAATAATTACAAATTAAATGTATTAATAAATGAAAAATTTAACTATTTTCTAATGAAGTTACGCTTTGGGAGCGGCAACTATTTACGGCGGCGACTGTGATAAAATTTATAAATGAACAATTTAACGGAAAGATCAAACATTTTTTTCGATAGCGTAATCTTGCAAGGTAATATTCTAGCAAATAGGAATTATTTTCTGGATGGCCTACCAAAAATTACGGTTTTGATAAACTACTCATCAGAAAAAACTTACAAGAAGTTCAGTTAGTATTTACCCATATTTTGCAATTGATTCTACGCATACCTTCTTATTATAGAATCACTAGTATTAACCTTCTTTTCTATATCAGTATATTCTCTAACTGATATACTTCTAGTTCTACAATTTCTATATTGTAAAAATATCTTGTTCTATATGGTTCTGTAAACACCTTATCTTCTATATTTTTGATAAAATAATTTTTGAATGTAATGGTTAACATTGTTCGAGACTATATCATAGCCAACTGTGGCAATATATGCATCAAACTCAAAAAACCACCGCGGAGCGAAACTAGAGATTAACCTGACAAATGCAATAACTCGGTTTTTAACAACTTTTTTCACAGTTCTGTTAACACTTTATTAATATTTTTATGTTAAATGACCCCATCCCTAACCCCCTCCCTCCTCGGGGACTATCTAACTCCTTCTCTTTATGCTTTAAGCATAAGCTTATGCATATCACATTTGCATTTAGGATATGTTGATTTCCACTACGCTCATAAAATACTTATTTGTCAATTCAAAAAGCTCACTAAATAGCTTTTGTTTCATAATTGCCAGCTATATTTAAGACTTCATACAAAATGGCACAAAAACATGATTAACATTTCTTTGGATATCCATCACAAGAACAAGTTAGCGTTGTTTTCGCTTTGCTCTGATAAAATTGAAATTTTTTAGTCAATGGCTACATACTAGGTATTGTTCGAGACTATATCATAGCCAACTGTGGCAATATATGCATCAAGCTCAAAAACCCACTAGCGAAACTAGAGATTAACCTGGCAAATGCAATAACTCGGTTTTAACAACTTTTTTTCACAGTGTTTGTTAATACTTTCTTAATGCTTTTATGGTAAAGGACTCCAGCCATCCTAGTGGAGCTACCTAACTCCTTCTTTTTATGCTTTAAGCATAGGCTTAGCGTATCATATTTGCATTTAGGATATGTTGATTTTTACTACTCTCATAAAGATATTTTAAGTCAATATATCTGGTGG
>BNWD01000097.1 GCA_025998575.1 Alphaproteobacteria bacterium
GAAAAAAAGAAGATTAATGTTAACGATACTATAATAAGAAAGTATGAATGAACTTCTTCTGAATCTCTTTTTGTTTTAAAACTCTGTCGATTACATATCGAGAGCTTTTCAAACTAGTAACTAGTTGGCGTGGCCAAAGATATTGAAATCTTAGAGATGGATCAGAATATGGATTGCTGTTAACAGGACCAGGCTCTGTTTTAGTAAATTTGAAGTAAGCTCTGGATATTGTAGTTCGTTGAAATGGATGCTAAATAAAATGTCTCATCTGAATATAAAAGCTATATGTAGTGATGCGAATTACTAGTATGGAAAAATAATTCCTAAATTTATAACGCGCATAGTTACGAAGCCAGAAACATGTTTAGTATAGTATTACAACTCAGCGCTAAATTATTACCTTGTAAAAAGAATGCTGAAGCTTTCCGTTAAATTGCTTGTTGATAAATTTAATCTTATTGCCGGAAATAGTTTCAATCCATAGCGACAAGATCTTTAAATTTTTTGCTTAGTCAGCAATTGCTATTATCCACAACACGACTATCGCAAAAACAATAGATCACAATATATTCAGCAATGCTTGAGATGGAAAGTACTCCGCCCGCTATCACACAAGCATAGTGCTTTGGATGCGTTCCTCATCGATTTGCCATGAGGGCCCTTCACTTTCAGTTCTTGACCAAAAGGAATATAGGCCATTTGCATTGTAGAATCGAACAAAGAATATTTTACACCTTTGGAGAATGTGTTTTGGATTAGTACAAAGACAATTGCATAAGTTGAATTAAAGACATTGCGAATGTTCTGTACAAATTGATTGCAACATTTTGCACTTGCAAATTTAATCTTTTATCATATGTAAATAATAACGACATCGCCACATCTTTAAATAACATGATTTTTGTCGTAAGCTTGCTAAATTTATAACAAAATATATCGCATAACAGGTTTCTTAGTCAATTTTCCTCTTTTCTTCCTATCATTTATAATATATAATTTTATTTTTCAACGCTACTATAATTTCAGCAATATATAGAATTCATTCAGTTTTTTTTGCCATTGTTATAATTATAATAATATCTACTTTAATTAGTAAGCGCTGCGAAGCAATGTTATTTTAATACACCGTTTTTACTTAAAAATACTAACTATTCATAAAGCCATCGTTTGTTCCAATCTGAAGACTGTACAAATTTCGTGCAAATATCATCTATTATTTACATTTGTCAATTCTAATTTTTCTCTTTTTTTTAGAATTTATTATACCAAGTATTTATTTTTCATTAAATTACACAAAATTCTCTATTGCAAAACGTTTTTTATCGTAAGATGTAGATAATTAAGTTTATTCATATTATATGTTTATTTTTTTATCTTAAAATGTTTGTATTTGGTAATGCACTTCGGATACTAAGGCATATTGATTCATTAAGTATGCAATAACAATTTTGCATTTTTATAAAATGTATTTTTTTAAGATAAAATTTTCAAAAATACAAATGTTTCAAGCCAATAATATTCACTATGGAATATTTTCATTTTGATATATAAATTGTTTTTTCATTTATATATTGATTCCATTCATAATTTGGATTATTCAATAAAAATTTTAAAAATCGTTGATATGTAATTCGCATCTGCTTTTATTATTTCTTGACGTATGATCGTTTTAGAAATTAATAGATGGCCTGCGTTTCTCTATCATAAAAGAAATGAAAATAGGTACATTTTCTCAACTCTTTGTATTCTGAAGATTTTTTTTAAATATTTTGTAGTGTGCAAACATATATAAATATTTGTATTTTCCATTGAAACACAAATTCATGATTGATCTAAATAAATATAGAGTATTTTTATTATCTTAATCTTATCAAAAATTATTAGATCGTATCTCTATATTTTT
>BNWD01000098.1 GCA_025998575.1 Alphaproteobacteria bacterium
TTTCATGAAAATCTTTATAGAGCCTCAGCTCTAACTTCAGGTTAAATACACAGCTCTCAGAAAAACTTAGATAATTCGTGAAAACGAATGAGTATTTATGTTTTAATTAAGAGGAATTTATTTAGAGCTTGATATTGAGGCAAGATTGATAAAAAACTGTATTTGAAATGATAGCAGTAGATAGTTATTTGTTGAAAGCAATTTCGAAGAAACAAGATGTTAGTTCAAATCCAATTTCAGTATTTTCATAACTTACAATGCGATTTTTGGCAAAGTGCCTAGGAGGAGGGTGAAGAATATTAGTGTGTAGATGGCTAGTTTATTGTATGGATCGATGATGTGTTGCAGGTTTTTGTTGGATGGGATTGAGAAGCATAAGTAAAATACGTATGCTGATGATGCTAATATTATTCCTGCTATGATCAAGGCGAATGAAATTGAGAGTTTTGCAGCGGACATGACGCAAATTATTTCAGAAATAAATGAACTGCAAAATGGAGCGCCTATTAAGGCTAACATTCCAGCCAAGAAAATATATCTTAACTCTTTCGAATTTATACCAAGTTTTCTTAAATCTGAGATAGACCTTGTTTTGTAAAGCGCAACTGAAAAGAACAAAAGTGAGACAACGAGGCTGTGAGATAATATTGAATAAATAAATTGTGTAGACTGGTTGGTAAGCGGAATAATGCAGGCCATATTCATGTGAATTATAGAGAAATATGCGAAGAATTTCTTCAAATCATCTTGAAAAATAGATTGGCAGAACGCACACAGCATGCTAAAAGAGAACACGAAAAACAAAATATTGAAATGGGTTATTAATAGGTTATCAAAAATTGGCATAATTAACCTATTTATAAGCAAGGCGCTATATTTCAAGACAATTGCCGCCAAAACTATCGAGCAGCAAGTCGATGATTTGACA
Source organism: Alphaproteobacteria bacterium (assembly GCA_025998575.1). Lineage (GTDB taxonomy): Bacteria > Pseudomonadota > Alphaproteobacteria > RUG11792 > RUG11792 > BNWD01. The sequence goes on from BNWD01000098.1 coordinate 929, forward strand.
TGAACAATCGGCAACCAGTGGTAAAATGGCCAGACCGGAATCTTCATTCCTATGCCCAAAAACAACAATAAAAACGCTAGTTTGTCGCTAAAACCGAGCTGGTATATTTCTGTTAAACTTGATATTCCAGTCTCTATATATATCATTATTATAGCGACAAGAATTAACATAGCGCTTACCGCGGAATAGATTATGAAGTTCAAAATGGCCTCAAAATTACGGCCGGCATTTGAGCTGTTAAGCATGATATAAAGCGGAATTAGAGATGATTCGATGAAGATGAACAGCAAAAATATGTCTGATGTCATAAACGCGCTTATTGCCAGAGATTCGAATGCAAGCAGGGAAACGAAAAATTTTTTGTCGTTTTGAGGCGTGTCTTTTTTTTGAAGCCAGAGGACGACGAGGAAGCAAATAAGAATAATTAGAGGGACGAAAACGAGGGAAACGGAGTCGACAAACACGTTGAATTCTATGCTGTGAGTTCTTAACATGACAAATTCTTTTTGCCCGAAAATTCTTTGTTGAAGATGAATGTAAAGCGAGACGAAATAGAAAAGGCCTGTGAATAATGTGATCCACAACGCTACTATTTTTATGTTGTTTTTCAACTTTTTGTTCATCAGCATTATGAAAATACTTCCGATAATCGGGAAAAGATTTGTTATAGAAATCAATTGGAATCTAAGCATTTAAACTACCAATCCAATATATTTTTGCAGTTTAAACATTTTTTACCGCCCAATATATAAAGCAAATTAAGCTGCATATAATGCCAATCGAAAGCCAGATCGCATGAGCATAAACGAAGTTTTTCTGATATTTTTGCACGAATTTACCACATTTATACATCGCTTTCAAGAAGTCATTGCTCAAAAATTCACTTATCTTTTTATTAAATTTATCTATAAATTTTGAAATAAAAACTATGGCAGTTAAAGAAAAATCCATCAC
>BNWD01000099.1 GCA_025998575.1 Alphaproteobacteria bacterium
TTCCACAAAATATCTATTAATTCATAATTTCCTCCCCAACAAAGGAAAACTTTAAATAATTCTCTTGCTGTTCTGCTTTTTATTATTTTAGTGAAGTTATTGATAGATACTTTTATCTCGTTGTTCTATTATTATAATAGTTCAAAATTACAAGCGACTACATTTTTCTCTCAGATATAATAAATTTTATCAAAACCGTAACTGGCTGATAGTTCCTAGGTTTGATTGCTTCGTGTCTTTGTAGATTTCGTTGATACAGCAATAATTTTAAGAACAAAAATCCAATGCATGTTGGTTCAAATGCTCTGTGTATATTTTTGCTAAGCTCATGATGGCTTATATGATATTGTTGACATTAAGCTCTATTTTTGAATTTAAAAAATATAAGATTTTTTGTATATCTTCATTACTACGACAATGCACTTCCTACGTCTTCACAATAAATGCGCAAGAGGCAACAAGCTTTTGCTGACTTTCTGTGATTTGTGAAAATCATCAAAGAGATGATTGCAGTCGCAGAATATAGAGATTTATTGGCAGTTTGTGCACAAATATACTATCTTCATATTACATTAAAGTCGATGGAGCTAAATGTGAACTACCGAAGATTTTTGCTAAAAATGAAGCACTAATGAGACAAATATTGTTGACTATAGTGAAAGTTTTGAAACTCGTCGAAGATATAATAGAAGTTATATGAACAAAGAATAATATCTGTACTAATTTAAGAGAAGCTAGTCATTTGTTGATTTTCTTGCCACAGCAACAGTTTAAAAGCGCGAATCATTAATGTCGATGCCGCAATTAGGATGCTTTTTTGGTATCATATAGGCCTGTTGCTTTAAATACGATTCTGTATGCGTTTGCTGAAATCATGATTTTCAAACTTATAATATATATCATATTGCTGACTATAGGATGGTTCGGATATGTTTATTTCGGTTCTGATAATCACAGCGATTATTGTGATTCAAAAAAATCAATAATCAAAGAGCTTTCTTCTCGTATAAATTCCGGAAAAAATATTTCTTATTCAGTCAATATAAAAGGAGGTAGACTCGATATAGAAGCGAAAAAAGTCTCATTCGGTAAGTCTTTAGATGCGTTTATATTCGAAGACATGGCGGCAACATTTTTCTCAAAAAACAAAAATATAAAAATCTCCGCCAAAAAATGCCTGCTATATCCGAAAGCAAAAAAAGCGGATTTTATGAAAGAAGTTATCTTAAGAGGTAAAGATTTCTTCCTAAAAACAGACGCGGCTAAATTAGACCTAACAGCCAAAACACTCTCAGGAAATTCAAAAATAACAGGCCAAAGCTCAGGTATCGAAATCTCAGCAAAAGGCTTCAACATAAACGAAAACGGAAAAATAACACTAAAACAAGTTGAAATGAGCAAAAGGAGAAAAGAAATATTGAACACTTTCTGATTGCAAAAGTAATTGAAACTAGTCTCCTAACAAGATTTTTAAACTGATTTTCTAAGAATTCGAAAATTTGCAATCTTGTTTATAGGCAGTATTTCTAACGAATTCAATATCTTCTAGATTATCTATTTTTTCTCGAAATTTTATAAAATTATCTCAAATAATTAATGCGTTTTTATTGTTTTTAAATATCATATTTCAAATTAAATATGAATAAAAATTATTTGAATTAGTTTATTTAAAATTACCTGCTAAATCATATTTGGAATCAATAAAATATTTTACTTTTATTGTATACGTTAAATAATTATTTTTTATAAATGCCACATATTTTCAAACATATTGAAATAATTTTTTGTGCATTTGCTAAAATAAAAAGGCATACTCGTTTGTTAAACTAATATGTTTCAGTAAATATATCGTTCAAGATAAAAAATATAGAGA
>BNWD01000100.1 GCA_025998575.1 Alphaproteobacteria bacterium
TTATAAACTCGTAATATAGCAATGATAATTCAAGCTTTTAACTGAAATTTGGCAACATTTATGGAATATTGATGTTATTCAAATGCGGCATGGTACTTGTGTTGATAAAGAATTATTGACTTTCGAGTTTTTAATTCTCGTTTTAAATATATTAAAGATATTTTTCAATTTAATTGCGTCCTCTTTTTCCGCTTAAAAATGGAAGCAACAAAACTCAAAAACAAATCACAAAGAAGCACAATGAAATCGGCCAGTACATTGATAAGACTGGTTTGGCATTTTTTTATATAGTGTCGCACTGTTAGGCCATGCGAGAATCAAATCAGCGATTTCATAGATAAAATTCAAAAGATTAATCAGAACTTAAACTTATTAGATCGCAGAATTCCAATCTGATTAGGAGCGTTCTCATAAATAGCAGTTAAAGCCAATTAAAATTCCCAAGTATATTTTTCTCAATTTAATCACGTCTTTCTTAGTTATATATTCATCGACTATGTGGGCATTTTCTATAGGCGAACCTATTTCTACAACATCTGCAAGCTCTCTTATAAAAATTGCGTCTGAATTGCCGCCTGCAGTTCCTGTATCAGGCGTCTTTCCAATAGTTTTTTCAATAGAATTTGATAGAAATTTTATGAAACGTTCGTTGGCACATACAAATGGATCGTAAAATCGTTGAAACGAGGCAGAAGCACAATCATACAACTTTGATTCTATAAAATTCTCCAATTTCTCAAATGTCCATAGGTCATTGAATCTTATGTTCAGTTTTGCTGTAGCTGCAGCTGGAATTATATTTCGTGTGCTGTTGCCGATGTCTATTGAAGTTATTTCCAAATTAGTTTTAGTGAAATTTTCGTTGACATAATCGAAGTTGTAGTTAGCAAAAAAGTTAAGAATTTCTATAAAATTATGGATATGATTGCCAAATTTGCCAGAATTGACGATATGGCATTGCGTGCTCGTAGATTCCAGATCGACATTTAAGCTGCCTCTGCAGCCTATTTTTATGTATTCTCCTGATTCTTTCGGCGAGCAGCTTTCGCACAATATGCATCCTGTTATGCGTTCTCCTTTATTTTTCATGAATTCTACAACTTTTTTTGTTCCATTTTCTCCCATCAATTCTTCATCACTTGTTATCAAAAAACTGATAGAGAATTTCAAAGATCTTTCAAGGGCTAAAAACTCAGAAACTGCGGCAAAACAAGCTGCAAAAGGCCCCTTCATATCATTCGTCCCTCTTCCATAGAAGCGAGCCTCATCTTCGAACAAAACGAACGGATCATGGCTCCACCCGTTTAGAGGAGGAACGACGTCTATGTGCCCAGCGAAGCATAGATTTTTATTAAAATTTCCAATTTTGGAATAGAGATTATGGACGCCATCGAAGCATAATTTTGTGCATTCGAATCCCAGGTTTGAGAGCAATTGCTCGCAATAATCAATTGCGCCATCGTCATTTGGGCTTATGCTTTTGAACGAGACTAAGTCATTTAAAATATTTACGTAAAAATCGTTCATTTGCTACACTCAAATTAACCTATATATTGCCATTATATCAAGCTATACTTCACCTGGTAAGCATTTTGTATTTCCAAAGAAAACGAAATTTTATAAATAATTCGAACATGCATTTTGGCTAGATTAATATTTTGTTTTTTGAATGAAAAATAAAGCGCGGCCATTTTTAAAATCAAAATATTTTGAGTTCTTTATACGCTGAACTATTGTCGGCAAAAAAATATTTATTTGTCAATAATCATATAAACCACTCATCCTGCCGCATATGGCGAGCACTTCTTTGATTCTACAAGATTATGGATAGAGACATTTATTTCGTTGTTCTCGATTATAACTGCTCAGC
>BNWD01000101.1 GCA_025998575.1 Alphaproteobacteria bacterium
GTGTCGTAGTGTATTTATTTCAATGCTTGTGTTAAAAATTCTTCCATAATAAACGCTGAGCATTGTATGTTTATTGTGATGATTTACATAAAAAAGCGTAACACAACGAACATCTATTTGCTACCTCTTAGCGTCATGCCAAAAGTTAGCAAAAATCTTAAATTGGAATATTTGAGTTGTATGGCGTCACTTTTTTTATAAAGATTTTTCGGTAGGTCGTAAAAAATAGAAAAAGCAATGAATTTATTGTCAAAAAGGTGTTTCCTCGCCTGAATACCAACGCTCCATAATAGGGCAGTGATACTTTTATTATTTTTGTACTTCTCGTTATGGGAATTTGTAGAGGACAATTCCTTTTTTGAGACTTGATTGTCAATAATGTACGTCTTCATGGCATCCCACATTTTTTTCGCTATATTTTCTCTAACGAAATTCGTTGTATTTTGTAATGGAGAAAAATCAAATAATCCTGCGTTAACTATTTTAAATTTATTTAAAGATAACCCAAAAAACACATTCAACTCAAATGACTGCATGAACAATCTGCCGAAATATAGGCTAGAGCCAAGACGAAATGGGGTTTTTATTTCTATTAGAGCCTGCTTATTGTTTAATTTAGCAACGCGCTTAGTTTTATCAAACAACTTAGTTTTGTTTGGGGCCAAAACATCGGCACTCAATTCAAGGCCGCAAACATGCTGTGAAAAAGTATACCGCAGTCCAGCAGAAACCCCACCGCAAACGCCAGTTGCTTTTCTGCTGCTGAGATGTCTCGGAGAAAATTGTAGCTTTTCCGAAAAGCAATCAGAGGTTCCTCTTAATTGTTTTAAAATCTCAGCTGGCCCTCTTGAAAAATCATTTTCATAATAAAACAGTTTTCTGAGCTCTGGATTCTTCTCGATATCATCCGCTATAGCTTCTTTGCCTTTTTTAAAAATAGTTTCAGTTTTGGAATTTCCTGGCTTAATTTGATCATCAGGAACATTATATCTTTTTTCTTTTTCGTCAATTTGGTATACAAGTGAATTGACTTTATGTAACGCTTTTGAGTATCTGTGCAATTGCTTGGTGTTTTCGTCGTTAGAAAAAGAAAACAACCCTGAACCATCTGCCAACAATTTAACATTGCGTTTCAACAAATTGCCCATTGGGCTATGCTTATTTAAGTGTCCGTCATAAACAACGCTAAGTGTTATATTTTCAAAGAGTTTTTTAAATCTAGTTGAGCAGTCCCGTTCAGAGCCAGTTCCCATATAAACGCTGAGCGGCTCCTTGAATTCTTTGCTATCCATGAGTTTCTTATCAAGATCGTAATTATATTTGCAAAACAATCGCAAAATCTTCACTAAAGGATCATTTCTATTTGACTTTGCTATTGCCTCTAAAGAGCCTGCTTTAACAGACTCATCACCAGGAAAAAGCTGCTTCAATTCAGCGATTCTTTTTTTGTCAGAAACAAGATATTTAGCAAATATATTTCCAATGAACCTTGCCACGTTTGTGCCAATACCGACATCATCTGTCTTCAATTCAAGTCTTGCCTGTTGCATATATTTATCATAGTGAACACCTAAAAGATGAAGACACCAGTCAAATTCATCCAATATTAAATCAAATTCTGAGAATTTTCGCTTTTTATCAGATTTCTTTTTTGCCTTATCTTTATTCTTTTTCAAACCATCCTGAATTTTCATCAATTTTTTTTGATTAATGATTAAGTTATATCGCCTAAAATCAACCCCTCCATTAATCCCAAACGTGAACTCTAACGGCAGAGATTTCTTCGCTGTCGCAAAGCAACCTGAACTTAAGGAAACAATAACCAGCACTAAAAACAACCTATTCA
>BNWD01000102.1 GCA_025998575.1 Alphaproteobacteria bacterium
TTTTTAAATTTAAAAAACATAAATTTTTGCTTAAAATGCAACATTTCTTGAAACAGCTGGAATGAATTGTTCGAATATTTAGCAACCGGGCAGACAGATTCTACGTCAGAAAAGCCCAATTGCACAAGCTCTTCCGGATTTATTTTTATAAATTTCTCATTAATTTTAATAAAAACCGCTCTATTCGGATCATAAAATATAGACTCATATATCATTAGCGAATCTTCTTGAACCTCTGAATTTATGAAAAACAAAATGCTGTCTAGCTGTTGGTTTTCAATAGGAACAGAGAGAGTTTTTATGCTGATTTTGAGGCACCATCCATCGCTTCCTCCAATCTCTTTTCCAGCTTTTTCCAAGGCCACTGATGAAATACTTATCGGATATAAATCGATTTCATATAATGTCTTGAAAATGCAAGAATACCCTGATTTTGACTCGACAAATAGGCTCGCTCCCTTTGGGATGTTGACAAGTTCTGGTTGACTGATGTTGTTTTTGATGCAGAACTGAGCTATGCAGCACGGCGGAAACGGGCTGATCAAGTTTGGATAGAGCGCTGAGAGCAAATAAAATGCGATGTTTTGCTCGTTTGTGTCTATCTTTTTGTTCAACTTCGCTGCCATAAATGCAACAGACTCAATGATTCTTTCTGTGTGAGGATCGGTAGACTCGCCGTTTTTTATATCCAATTTATCTGCAATCTGAGGATGCTTCTTGGCAAATTCACCGCCTCTTTTCCTCAAAAAAATCAGCTCATCTTGATAATATTTTAAAAAAACTTTCATCATATTAAAAATTTTTTTGTATTTCACAGAAACTTATCCATAAAATAATGACATTGTTAACACAAAATTAACACTATTTTCTTAAACTAACTATTAGGAAACATGATATAAAAAAGATATGGAGGGTATCCGTGCATAATATTAAGATTGCAAAATTACTTTGCATTGCGGCTGCGCTGGCTTTGATAAACAATTTTTGTTGCGAAGCACTTGAGACTCAGGCGCAACAACAAAGCATGACATCTCTTGATGAGATTTTAGCTGAGGATTCTGCGGCCAAGCCTGAAGATCAGCAGCAGAAATCTAGCGAGCCGTTGCCAAAATCTGAGCCGCATGTCGAGGCGCAGAAAGAGAATAACGATGAAATTAGCTTTATAGATGAAAATGGGAATGTTTATACAGCTCCAAAGGGAACAGACATTCCTAATAAACTAAGAGGATGGTTTTATGTCACAGATAAAAATGGGCTGAAAAACATTGAAGAAAAAGTGAAAGCTGGAGAAGTGGCTCAAGCAGCTCAAATGCAATCTGTTGCTCAAACAACGCAAACTGCTCAAATGGCTCAAACACAAACTGTCCAGCCAGCCTTTGTTGCTCAGCAAACGCAACCTGCTTTAACTTCTGCTCAGCAGCAGACTCAACTTCCTCAACAGCCTGCTCCACTGGCTCTAACGCCTCCTGCTCAGAATCAGCAACAACAGCAGGCGGTATCTAACCAGATTCCTCAGGGGCCAACAGTTCCTTTTGCTCAACAGAATGTTGTTCAAAACGCTCCTATTCCACCGTTGCCGCCAGTCGCCCCTCCATCTGTCATTAACCAGCCTGTTCAGCAAAGTGGTGCTCCTGTTGTGTTGAATGGCAAACAAATGCTTAGATGTTATATAGAAAAGGATGAAAAGACTGGGCAAACTGAATTGAAATGTTTGCCGGATTAATTTTTTTTGCGATTTAGCTGGCTGTTTTGATAATGGCCAGTTTTTTATTGACTATTATTTGATATAAAATGTTGTATATTTAACGAAAAATTAACTTTATTTTGATATAATTAATTATATAG
>BNWD01000103.1 GCA_025998575.1 Alphaproteobacteria bacterium
CCTTCCTCATGATGCTAGAACCAAGATCGTCAATAGGCTCGCTCCTTTTTGTATATAAAAACCCCTCCCAACAAGCAAGTGTTGAATTCGCACAGCTCTGTTAACAAACTCTCTATAACATTTTTATGCTAAAGGACTACATCCATAACCACCTCCTTCCTCGGGAAACTAGACAACTCCTTCTCTTTATGCATTAAGCATAAGCTTATGCATATTACATTTGCTTTTAGAATATGTTGATTTTCACAATCTTCACAAAAATATTTATTTGTAAAGAGCTCATATAAACCACTCATACTGACGCAGCAGTGCTCTTAAATAAATTTCCATAAACATGATGAGTACTTCTTTGACCTTCCAAATTATGGATAGAGACATTTATCTCGCTGCTCTCGATTATAATAACTGCCCATATCACTACGCCAAACGACAGAGTTTTTCGCTAAGATTTAATAAATGTTACACATAGCAGTAATCGGATGCAAAGCCCAATAATTGCTGATTAGAGAACTTTGAAGCAACGCTAAGAAATATCAAATCATTGAAACATATAACTAATAAGAGTTTTTGATCATAAGATTAGTATTACAGAAATGATATTTCACAGGCATTCATCTATCAAAATCCTCTCCATTTGTTCTTACTTTTATATTATCCTTTGAGTTCTTAATTTGCCCTCCTATCGATTAATACAATTTTTCCTTTCATGGGTTTGCTCGGGCATTGTCAAATGGTTACTGGTTTGATAGAATTTATTTATCACAGTTGAGCAAAAACCGCTGTAGCTTGGTACAGTAATGTAGAGTAGTTATAATTAATAACAAAGGTATAAATATCTCTAGCCATAACTTTACTAAAATAATAAAAATAGCTTAACAATAGAATATTACTATAATAAGTAAGCGTGTACAAAATCAATTACAAGGAATTAGTCTTTTTTTAATTTAAAACTCTGTCTATTGCACATGAGCGGGTTATTCTAAGCAGTAACTGCTTGATAATCAAAGAACTTTCTAACCACGTCTCACGATTCACTTCAGAAATTTATTCATGATAGGCTTGAGTTTGGAGTTAGTTTGGCTAAATTTGTTTTGTGGCTTTAGTATGATCAATTCGAACATATTTCCAAGGTCAGAAGAGCATTGCATAGCGTTCATAGAAGCCAGTGTTTCTATGCATTCCTTTTACTTCACAAAGCTAGTTTGTTTATGCACTATGTTCGTTTCCAATATAGTTATTTTTTCGATTAATTTTGATTAAGTATTCATTTTCTTTTTTATATGAATTGAAATATGTTGTAGGCTTCTGTATGTTATATCAACTATTGACAAATAAACATTTTTGTGAGGGCGATGGAAATTAACGGAATATTAAGGCAAATGTGATATGCTTAAGCATAAAGGGAAAAAGAGTTTAGGTAGCCACCAGAGGAGTGCGTGGGTTAGGGAGTGAGTCCTTTAACATAAAAGCATTAAGAAAGTGTTAACAGCCCTGTGAATTTTTTGTGAAAAATGAATTCTTAATATAGATGGTAATTATTTCATAGTTCTATTTTATGGAAACTTTTGAAAATATTAGTGTCCCATATAATAATAAAATAGATACAAAATCAATTACGAGAGCTTGATAAATACGAAGTAACTTTCTGATTTTCTTCTTGATTTAAAACTCTATCAATTGCGCATGAGTGGTTTATAGATAGAATACTATCTTGCTAATTTGTTTTGTGGCTTTAGTATGATCAATTCGAACATATTTCCAAGGTCAGAAGAGCATTGCATAGCGTTCATAGAAGCCAGTGTTTCTAAGCATTCCTTAAACTTCTCAAAGCTAGTTTGATTAT
>BNWD01000104.1 GCA_025998575.1 Alphaproteobacteria bacterium
GTCGTTCAGTTTATCGCTCATAAGCGCCAAAAACATCACAGGATGCTCGCTCGATCCAGAACGCGACAAAAGAGGCTCTTGAACACTTTCAGGCAATTTATCTCGTTGCTTGCTTAAGCGATCACGAATATCGTTCATAACGGTTTCCATATCTTTGCCGTCAGCAACTTCTATTGATATTTCGCTTGTTTCGTTATTGCTAGTTGACGTCGTTGTCTCAATGCCCTCAATTCCAGCAATAGCTTCCTCAATAACTCTCGTTACCTGGTTCTCCATAATTTCGGGACCGGCACCGAAATATGTCGTTTTGATCGATATAGTATTTTTTGCCATTTTAGGATACTCCCTGATTGGCAATTCAGAGCCAGTTATAAGCCCGAGCAGAATGACGACAAGCGTAAGGACCCAGGCAAAACAGGCCTTTTTATGCAAACTTCAGATATTATCATTTAAGAGCCTCCTCGTTCTTATCGCCGTCAACGTCCATCTCGTCCTTAGCCTCTGCTTCTCCTTTTTCTTTTTTGGCCTTCAAATTTTCTTCATCATCTTCAGCAATTCCCAAATCCTTTTTATTCAAAATCTTGACCGAGACACCTTCGCCAAGCTTCATTTGGCCTGTCATAACGACTAGCTCTCCTGGCTTCAAGCCAGCAATAATTTCAACTCCTCTTTCATCTCTAGAACCAGTCAAAACCCTGCGTCTAAACGCTTTGCCGTGATCGTTTATAACCCAGACAACTTCTATTTGCCCTTCTCTTTCGACTGATTCTTCAGACACTAATATGACGTCGTTCTTTTCGCCAGTAATTAACCGAACGTTAGCAAACATTCCATGCTTCAACAACCCCTCCTTGTTCGGAATGACGGCGCGAACTAAAATACTGTGATTCCTGACGTCCACGCCGGCGTCTATGGCTTTAACGCTTCCATTGAAAACCTTTCCTTGAAACGCGTCAACCGTTATGTCAACTGTTTGGCCAACGGCAATATCCTCGATAAACTTGACAGGGACCATAAATTCGACCTCAACAACAGAATTATCAACGAGATTGACAAGATCAGTGTGTTGTTGAACTATGCTGCCAACAGTCACCTTCATAATACCAACTGTTCCAGCAAACGGAGCTTTAATAATAGCCTTCGAATGTTGAAAAACAGCACCATCTAACTGCGCTTTAGTTTCGTTCATTTGAGCGTGCGCCTCGTCATACGTTTTTTGCGCACCTACCTTTTGATCGAACAATTTTTTAGCCCGATCAAGGAAGATGAACAGGAAAAAGCTTGAAAAGGAGACAACGTTTTAGGTTATTTTTTTTGGTGAGTGAGCATGGAGAAAACTGTTGAGACTTTAGAAAAGACGTATAGTCCAAGTCATTTTGAAAATGACGTTTACAAGAGAACTTTGCCTATGTTTAGACCAAAGTGCTCTGGTGACGAATATTTCTCTTTGCTCATGCCGCCGCCGAATGTCACTGGCAGCTTGCATCTCGGCCATGCTCTGACCTATACAATCCAGGACATCTTGATAAGGTATAATCGTCAGTGCGGCGTCGACACGTTTTGGATTTCCGGTCTTGATCATGCGGGAATTGCGACTCAAATGCTTGTCGAACGTCAGCTTGAATTTGCCGGGATTGATCCAAAAGAACTTTCACGTGATGAGTTCATAAAGAAGACTTTTCAGTGGAAAGAAGAATCTGGCGGAATGATCGTCGAACAGCAGAAATCTCTTGGGTGTTCTGTTGCTTGGGACATGTCTAGGTTCACGATGGACGTTGAATTTTCCACCGCCGTGATTGAAGCGTTTGTCGCACTTTAT
>BNWD01000105.1 GCA_025998575.1 Alphaproteobacteria bacterium
AAGTCACGGAAGCTATCAAGAAAATCCTGAAAAAGAAGGCGCCTGGCGTCATTCTCGATTTGAGAAATAATCCAGGAGGCATACTGGAGCAAGCTATAAATGTCTGCGATCTCTTCTTGGACAAAAAGAAAATTGTTGAATTGAAATCTAGGAATGACGAAAATTCCAAAGTAGTTTTCTCAGACGAAACAGATCTTTTGAACAACATTCCAATGGCGATTCTCATCGATTCAAACACGGCTTCAGGAGCAGAACTTGTCGCAGCAGCACTTGGCGAAAACAAGAGAGCCGTTATCGTTGGCGAAAAATCATACGGCAAGGGCTCTCTTCAGACTGTCATTCCTATTCCTGGCCGAGGCGCTATAAAGCTGACGACGTCCTATCTGCTCAGCCCTAACGGCAACAAAATCAACCAAAACGGAATCACACCAGACATAGAAATACCAAGAGAGATCCTTGAGGAAAGCAGGAACGCAGTAGAAGGAAGCCCAGACCAAGTCATCCAACGAGCTGTCGACCTCCTCCAAGGCCTCTCCGCTATAACGCCATGAAAGGAGCTTAGAAATAAAGCAAAGCCTGCGTTTGAAACAGTCTCTTGTAAATTATTAATATATTTTAGCAATTATCTTCTCTTTGTAAGTTTGTTGGTGGTGTTTTTATAATGTGTTTGCTGAGCTGCAAGCGGGCGTAGGATATTTTGGATCAAGTTCAACAGATTACTTCTGCTCAGCAAATTGTCGAATAAAGAAAACAAGCTCTGCATGAAATAAACGCATTATGTTATTGTTAATAATGCTGGTTTTTATTTCGAGCACAAAGAAGAATTTCTTCGTTTATTTGAGTTCTAGGCAAAGAGATGATTAAAACAAGTCATTAGTCGATGTAAAGAATGCCTTTGCAAAAAAGATTGTTATTTGCCATTATAACTTGCAAGAAAAAAATAATAACACTATACTTTGGTTATTGCGATAACTCTCCTAGCGTAGCGCGTATCTGTGCGAAACTAGAAATTAATCTGCAAAATACGCAATAACACGGTTTTCAAAAACTTTTTTCACAAGAAATTCACATAGTCGTTAACACTTTCTTAATGTTTTTGTGGTAAAGGACTTCATCCATCTAGTTGGTTACATTGCTTCCTTCTCTTTATGCTTTAAGCATAAGCTTCGCATATCACATTTGCACTAATATTCCATTAATTTCCAACTCTCTCACAAAAATATTTATTTGTCAATAACAATCTCTAAACTAAACAAGCTTACGAAGTAGCTACGATAGTTTTAGCAAAATAACTATTGGTTCATAATTTTCCTCATAAGAAAGTCTCTAAAGTTATGGAGTGCAACTATAATCTTGTTACTCTCGATTATAGTCAATATCCATCACCACAGCAAACGACAGAGTTTTTCGCTCAGATATGATTTTACCAAAGCCGTAGCTAGTTGACACTTTCATAAGCTGGGTGATATTATATAAATATCAGAAGGGTTTTGCTGATGATTTTCAGAAAATTTAATCGAAAGAGATTCATATTAGCAAAAGGAGAAAGAAAATGAATATTTTATCGAAATTAACAGAAAAAGTAACTATGCTGGAAACGAACATCGTTCATAACAAAACGAGTTACGATAAGTTCAAAGAATGCTTAGAAACAAGAGCTTCTGTAACAGCTATACCTTGTGCTTCTAATATAGTAAATATGCTCGAATTAATCATACTCAAACCAGCAAACCAATTTCTCTGCTATAAAATGGAGAAATAATATATACGAAATTAAATCACAACCCAAACCTATCAGGAATAAATTTCTGGG
>BNWD01000106.1 GCA_025998575.1 Alphaproteobacteria bacterium
TTGAACAGCAAGCTTCTTCAACAGTATCTGAACTGCTTTCTTGAGTGTTTCAGAATCTTCCTGAATCAGTTCACGTGTGTCATCAATGCAGAGCAGATTATTCTCACCCGAGCCAATGAGGGTTTTTTCTTGGGAGTAATGATTATCATACGTCAACGAAATTCCGGAAGTAGCGCCAATTTCCATTAACTATTGAAGATATACGAGTTTTCTTACAATATCTAATGCGCAAGTTTATGCCTTATACAAATTGTTAATTGTTATCGGATGAGAGAAATCAAGCATTTAACACCAATTTTTTATTTTATTGAATTTTTCCTCGAGCAAATTCGTGGTTTTACAAGTTAATTTATACATAAGGTTTTTCGACACTCAACTGAAACCATTATATCTACAAACACTTTCGCAAAGAATGTTCTGAAGTTATATTATTATTGCTATTTTTTTATCAATTCAGAAAGTTTTGGAACGATTAAGTCTAACTTAAAAAATAGAAATATTGCTATATAGGGCAGAAAATAGTGCAAGAAGTATGTTTCTGAAGCGCTTTATCGAGCGAAAATGCTTACTATAGATTCACTCTTTGATATTTTTTAACGATTATTCTAAATCATAGCACTGTTTAAACAATTTTGTAAAGACGAACTATGAGGTTGTAAAAACTTAATATTGTTTATAATATTTTATTATAGCACTATTTCCTATTAAAGCAATTAAAATAACATTTTGCTTGAAAATACTTTGTTATTTTAGCGGAATGTTACATTAAAGAATGTTCTTTATTGAAAAAACAAAATATTCGCGATAACATAAAAGTATAAGTGGGAAAATTTCTCGGTGGAGGTATTTTATGAGAGATTTTAAGTTATTGTTCGCTGTTTTTCTTGCGGTTTGGGTTTGTGGAGAGGCTTTCTCTTGGGACCAAATCATAATTGAGCCTGATGATCCGTCATTTAATTTAACGGAAAAATCTGCTCCAGTCGATTATAGCAGTCAATTTGAGCCTGTGATGGAAATTCAGGAAAACACTAATAAGCTCAATAGTTTGGTTCCGATATTTCCTGACTACATTTTAAACAAATATAAAAAAATTGAACTGCGAAATGTGCTTTATAATGTGACATACTTATTTGATATGTTTAATGCTAATAATGTTTCAATTATTGGTCTTTCCAGTTACAATTTTTTGCATCAAGCGATTGATAATAACAGGCTGGAAATTGCCAATATGTTTCTTAGACACTTGCCACAAGCAGAGCTATATTTAAGATATTTGGATAAAATGTTTGATAATAAACATTACGAAATAACTCCATTTTGTCCTTTTATAGAAAGCGCTGGCTTGATTCTTCAGCAAACAATGCAAGTCGTTTTTATACCAGAATTTTTAAAAATATTTAATACTATTTACAGTAAAATAAAACCTGAAATTATGTATATTTTATTTAGATTAGACAGGGCCTCTGAAAAGTTGCAGAGAATTTTTTCTAATAGCTATTTCAAAAATACAGCGTATAATGAAAAAAATACTGATAAATACTATGTTACAGAAACGTTAAAAAGACTTTTTGATGTTATAGATCTCATTTCCTCATGCATTTGTCAATTCGTGAATTCTTGTAATAGAATTTTTAATTATAAGTTTGAAAAAAGAGAAAATGCAAAACAGACAATAGAAAATTTATCAAAAATTTTTGTTATTAATTTGGGGAATAATGAAAAAGTTATTGAGGCAGTCAGAACTATAGCAACGGAAAAAGCAAATTTAAACGCCATACAAG
>BNWD01000107.1 GCA_025998575.1 Alphaproteobacteria bacterium
ATTATGATTCGTAACTAGTTGGCCCCCATGGAACCGGCTCTTGTTTTAGTACATTTGAAATAATGGTCATATGAATATAAAAACCATATGTAGTGATGCAAATTACTAGTACTGGAAAATAATTCCTAAGTTTATAAACCATATAACATAGTTACAAAGTCTGAAACAGGCTTAGTCAGAGTCTAAGACATTACCTTGTAAAAAGAATCATTTGAGCTTTCCATAATGTTGCTTTGTGATAAACTCTATCACAGGCGTGGCCGTGAATAGGTGACTATTCACAAAAATGCAGTTGCTATGAGTCTTAACGTTTCTTTGGAAAGAGATAAGCGATAATATAAGCTTTTTGCTTTTGAAACTTGTTTTAAAAGCATTGAGGCTTCTCAATTTTATAATGATTATTTGGTCCGAGCTATGAAGATCGTGAATAAAAAATACATGCCAACGTTCACTTTTTTTCAAACAAGAAATATGCAAAATTTTGTGAAAAGCAGGACGAAGCAATAACTGAACACAAAAGTAAATATATTTTAGAATTTAATAAAATGGTATATGAATATATTATAAAGCAATATTCAGTTTTGACTTTTGTGTTGAATTTATAAAATACGATATAAATCATTGGGAATGTTTATATTAATGATCAACACAGTTATTGGAGATGAGAGGGCTGCTTTCGATCGCTTCTTGAGTGAAGCCGAAGAAAAAACCGATCTCATGAAGTCAACATTGCATTAATTTGTGTTTTAGGATTTGTTAACAAAGCTGTATAAACCACTCAGGCGCAATAGATAGAGTTTTAGATCAAGAAGAGATTCAGACTCTTGTAATTGATTTTGCAGATACTTCTTATTTTTGTTCAATAATTTTGCCTATATTTATGAATACATATTTTTCACAGGAACAGTTTCACAAAGATATTTATTTGTCAAGAACAATCTCTAAACTCAATATGTTAACGAAATATTCTGCTCATATTTACATATACATAGAGAGACCAACATTTATCTGACTATTTCAAAAATCGAACAATTAGTTTTAGAGCGTAGATTATTCTTTGAGATTAACTAGTTATGGTTTTGATAAATCTCTCATCAGTGAGAGGCTCAGTCAGTTCATATTTATTCAGCTCCTGTAATTGGTTTTGTGTATGTTTTCTTATTATAGAATCGCTAACATTAACCTTCTTTTTATATCAGTATATTTTCTCGCTGACATACCTTTTACTATCTGCATGATATGATCTAGAGATACTTTTAACTCACTTACTACTATCATATATATGTAATAACATGACGAGCATTTTTTTGAGTCTCTAAATTATGGATAGCTACATTTATCTAAATTATGCAGTTCTCCCTCACCGCAGCAAGTAACAGGGTTTTTTGCGCCGCTATGATAGATTCTATCAAAGCCGTAACCGGTTAATTCCAGTTTCTGTTCCTTATGTAAGCGTTTTATACAATCACTCTAAAGTATGCCGCAGAGCAGATTCTTCAGCATAGTTGAAGCAAAAATAATGTTTTGCTTTATGCTAACGGACTATAAGCTCCATTACCTCTTCCAAAATTAATGATAATATCTTCTCGTTAAATATTTTCTATTACAATTGATACAATCTGTCTGCTATTCTAAAATTCTCATACAATCAGTAAGTATTTTCATGATTTATCTTAGTTTTCATAGAACTTTGTTAACAAGTCCTAATATTCAATGAATTTGTAAATTATATGAATAATTTAGATAAAAAGATGTTGAATAATGCCTAATTAAAA
>BNWD01000108.1 GCA_025998575.1 Alphaproteobacteria bacterium
ATGAAAAAATATTCAAAAAGCCTTTCCTATTTCCTTTGATAATTTTATACTAGATGGAATATTGGTAGTCGTGAGGAGAGTTAGTTGTTTTTACACAAGAGGTTGGTTGCCGCGAAATGTTCGCTTTCCGATCCTCTGAGAGCTTTGCTCGTTGATTCTTGGTTTGACAAATATTTAGGTGTCGTCATTTTGGTTCGCGTTTTCGATGGGCAAATCATTCCTGGTATGAAAATTAAATTTATGGCCGCTAACTCCTCTTATCTCGTCGATTCCGTCGGGTTCTTCTTGCCAAAAAAAATTATTGCAGACAAAATTTCCGCTGGAGAGGTCGGCTTTATTACGACTAACATCAAAGATCTCTCCAGTTGCCAAGTAGGCGATACAATCACTTATGACTTATCTCCTTGCGCAACTCCTCTCAAAGGATTCAAGCCTTCCGTTCCTGTCGTCTTTTGCGGTATTTTTCCTGCTGACGCTTCAGAGTTCGAGAAGCTGAAGGAAAGCTTGCTCAAGCTTCATCTGAACGATTCCAGCTTCTCATTTGAAATGGAAACTTCAGCAGCTCTTGGTTTCGGATTTCGCTGTGGCTTCCTCGGCTTGCTTCACCTTGAAATCATTCAAGAACGCCTTGAGCGCGAATTTGATTGCGACATTATAATGACCTCCCCGAGCGTCATTTATCACGTTTTTTTGTCAAACGGCATGCAAATCGAGCTTCATAATCCAGCCGAAATGCCTAATGCCGGTTTGATCTTGAAAATCGAGGAGCCTTGGATAACTGCGACTATTATCGTTCCGGAAAAATATATCGGTTCCGTGCTTGCTCTTTGCGAAGATAAACGCGGTGAGCAAATTGATATTCGTTTCGTTTCTGATCGCGCTGTCGTCCAATATTTTCTTCCGCTCAATGAGGTCGTTTTCGACTTTTATGACAGACTCAAATCCTCAACGCAAGGCTATGCATCGTTCGATTATCAACCTTCAGGATATCGAGAAAACGATTTGGTTAAGGTTTCGATCTTAGTCAATAGCGAGCCGGTGGATGCGCTTTCCATCATCATTCATCGCTCGAAAGCTGAAAAAAGAGGCCGCATATTATGCGAAAAGCTCAAAAATATCATACCTCAACAGCTATTCAAAATCGCGATTCAGGCAGCTATTGGTGGAAAAATTATCACTCGTGAAACTGTTTCCGCTCTGCGGAAGGACGTTCTGGCCAAGTGTTACGGAGGCGATATCACTCGAAAACGGAAGCTCTTGGATAAGCAGAAGGAAGGCAAAAAACGCATGCGACAATTCGGCAATGTAGAAATCCCACAAAAAGCCTTTATCGAAGTTCTCAAAGTTTCTGATGATTAGCCAGAACTTTTTATGGATGCGTATCGCTAACGTATCAAACTTTCTACAAAATCTGAAGCTTCATCTACAGTATCATTCTTAACGTGATATATGGCGAAAAACAGAGCTGTGATTATAGTCAGAAAATTTGGCACATCTTTGTACTTCTATCTTACTCCAAAGATTTGATTACGCAATTAACAACAGCTATACAGACAATATTCTTGAACGCATTATAAAATAGCATATTATTCAATCTATATGCGAAGTGTTGCAATGATGATATAATGTTAAAATATGGGCTTTTGGATGAACAAATTGAGAACAAAATAGCTTTGGGTTCATAATTGCACTACACATAGAACCTTCTTTTTTATATTATAATATTCTCTCGCTGGTTTGGTTTTATTATTTTAGAAAGTTATTGATAGTTACA
>BNWD01000109.1 GCA_025998575.1 Alphaproteobacteria bacterium
ACGCTTGTTCTCTTTGGCATTTTCATGCTTACCCCCCCCCCGCAGGGAGCATCCCTTCACTCTATTCATATTATCTCTCATCTAGGCAATAACCTCCTTTATGAACAACATTATAACACAAGATTTGGGAGCTTCGCAATGGTTCCTAGCACTATTTGTATATCACTTTGCATGGATCTTGAGACAAGTTACGGCTTTGATAAACTTCTCATAAGTAAGCTATAGTGTTTAACAAAAATTTATACATACTATCTTATTATAGTATCGCCAACATCTCCGCCAGCTTTCACAAAATAGATCGGCAGAATACCACCAATTCTCTTTATGCTTTAAGCATAAGTTCATGCATATCACATTTGCCTTTAGGATATGTTGATATTAATCTCTATCATAAAAATATTCATCCTTACCCGATCCAGTGAGGGTTTTTTCTTGGGAGTTGGTAGTGAGTGTTGTTCCAATGGAACGTTCTCATAGCTTCTTTGTGTCTTTTATAGTAGTAATTATTAAACGAATAGTCTCGTTTTTGTCTATAGCGTTCAAGGCGTTCATCAACTGTTTTTGCAAAGTCATCCCATTCTTCTATATTTTTATATCCAGATATGAATGGTGAATTTAGAAACCAGAATTCATCTGCAAATGCTCCGCCATAAAATCTCTCTAAGCAATCAGTAATTTCGCAAGCAGCTATCCATGTGTGCGGTATAAATTCATAAGAAAGAACAACGATTCTTTCCAATTTCTTCTTCTCCAAAAGAAATGGTTTCTTCAACTTATAATCAGCAGGTCCACAACCTGGTAAAAGATTTTTAGCTAACAAAGCACACGTCAACCCTCTACGCCAGCAATGAGATCTACAAGAGCTTTTAGGACTCCATTACTCTGCCTCTAAACAATTAATAAAAACAACAACAATCGCTATTATCTTCAATAAAATATTCATAGCACCTCCCCAAGGCTTTTTAATATATATCTTTATTTATATGTTAGCGATTAATGATTAAATATTAGTTAATTTTTTGTTTTTTTCTCTTTAAAAAGCGTTCAAAGTTAATAGAGATTTGACCTTGTTTTATGCTTGCACACATCACCAAAACTCTATCTTTGCGCTCTTTTTCTATGCGTAAACCATCTCTAGAAAATACATACAAACACAAACTGGATATTATTTACATCACCAAGCAGGTCATCTTCACCAGATCCAGGTAGGGTTTTTTCTTGGAAGTTGGTAGTGAGTGTTGTTCCAATGGAACTTTCTCATAGCTTCTTTGTGTATTTCGTATGAACAATCATAGAACGAATAGTCTCGTTTTTGTCTATATCGTTCATCAACTGTTTTTGCACATTCATCCAATTCCTCAAGTTTGATTTCTTCAAAAATGAGCGGCTCGTTTAGAAGCCAGAATTCATCCGCAAATTGTAGACCATAAAATTCTTCTAAATAACTAAGAATAAGTGCTGTGCCAGAAGGTGCGTCATATAAAAATTCATTTTTCTTCTTCTCCAAAAGAAATGGTTTCTTCGATTTATAATCAGAAGTGCCGCAACATGGCAATATGTTTTCTGCTACTAGAGCGCACACTAATCCCATCTCCAAGGCCTGATCTCCCCATGGTCTCTTCGGACTCCATTCCTCTGCCTCTAAACAATTAATAAAAACAACAACAACCGCTATTATCTTCAATAAAATATTCATAGCTTCTCCCCAAGCTTTTTAATATATCTC
>BNWD01000110.1 GCA_025998575.1 Alphaproteobacteria bacterium
CAGATAGTCATAAATTCGTAACTATTTCGTGAGCTTGTTGTCCACCAGATATATTGACTTAAAATATCTTTATGAGAGTAGTAAAAATCAACATATCCTAAATGCAAATGTGATATACATAAGCTTATGCTTAAAGCATAAAGGGAAGGAGTTAGGTAGTTCTCATAGGAGGGATGGAGTCCTTTAACATAAAAATATTAATAAAGTGTTAACAAATCTGTGAAAAAAGTTGTTAAAAACCGAGCTATTGCATTTGTCAGGTTAATCTCTAGTTTCTCTCCGTAGTTGTTTTGAGTTTGAAGCCTGTATAATTGCCACCGTTGGCGATTATATAGTCTCGAACAATGTTGAGACCTAGTATGTAAGCATTACATTCAAAAATTATTTTATCAAAAATATAGAATAAAGGTGTTTACAGAACAAGTCTAAAAAAACATAATTAATAAAATAGGCTATTTTTACTATATAGAAATTGTTGATAATATACCTGTGATAGAAAAGTATATTTTCTAAAGAATATCCTGATATAGAAAAGAAGGTTAATATTGCTAATACTATAATAAGAAAGTATGGGCAGAATCAATTGCAATGCATAGAAACTTCTCCTTGGTTTAAAACTCTATAGCTTGCGGAAGAGTGGCTTATAGATGATAGTTGAAATATACATCTAAACGAGGTGTTAATCAAAATCAAGCTATACTGTAGGTATTGATAATGCTGTTGCCAGGTTCAAATCAATTATTAATTACTATTTAATAATTGCAGTTGCATGATGGTATGTATGAAATTCATTACTCGAATTTCGCTGCAGATAACTTTCTTGCTTGAGAATTCCAGAAATGCTACTAATCCTAACGTCCTCAATTATTAAAATTTTATAAAATTTGAGCTATAGATCTCGTCTTAGACTCTGAGACTACAAAAATTTTGCATTAATGACAATGCTTAGAATTTATTTTATTAAAGTTAATGGCGCAAATGTTTAACAATACTGTTTCGGAACGTGTATTATTTATAAGCATATACTGTTGCAAATTGTAATTATAAATTTCCATATAATATTGCTAATAGATCATTTAGCAAAAATAAAATCTATATTAAAAATGCTACAAATTTCTGTTATATTTGAAATTTTTCCATTATTGCTCAGGATATAAATGGAAAATTGAAGTTCATGAAGCCTTGCTGATAACTCAAAGAATAAAAGAGTCGGAATTTTATTAATATTGTAAAAACAAATAAAAATAAGTAATTTTCAGTTATTCCAAAGTTTTTGAATAATTAAGTCTGTCTCTAATGTAAGAAGAGTTGTTTCGCAGATGATTTAGTTAATTTTTTTGCAAAGCATTAGCCGCCGAATCTTTGTTTTTCATTTTGAGCAGTGGTTTTTGCCCTGCTCAAAGTTTTTTAACGGAAATCTGCTTTCACTTAGTAGCATAGTAAAAACAACTAATAGCTTTTTTCATTTTTCTTCTCAGCTAATAATTTTTGAGTATCGGCAAATCTCTCTTCATTTTTCAATCTCTTGGCTAGTCTGTCCATTCGATCACGACTATCATTCATTTTGATTATGAATTGCTGCAATTGTTGTTTGTTATACGAATGATTTTCATAAGAAAACGCATCGCGTAACTCATTCTTAACAATGGTTTTCGAAGCATAACGATGTAAATTATTGAATTTTTTCACAGATGATTGAGTT
>BNWD01000111.1 GCA_025998575.1 Alphaproteobacteria bacterium
ATTCATATGAATTTATCCAAACGCACTAAAACAGTGCCTGTCCCTGTCAACAGCAGTCCATATTTTGCTCATGTTTTCTTTTCTTTCTCAAGCATCATTTCAAGATCATTAACTTCTCGCTATTCTTTGAAATACCTTTTCTTTAATGTATAGAGTCAGGGAAAAGACTTCGTTTTACACAATTATCTAACAAACCCTGAGAACGATTACAATCCTTACGCTCCCACTTCTGTATACAGTTTCTTATACCATCCTTTACTAAACTATTGCTATACTTACACATATTCCTCTCTCAAATATATTCAAATACTTTTCTATATTCTATATCTATCCGTAATTGGCGGTCATTTCCCGCTTACTTGGCGTCTAGATGCTTCACGTGCGCACTTAAGATTTTGGCGGGGTTTCAAAATATAGTTTGATGAGCTCTTTTAATAATTAGTTTCACTAACCTATGAATAAGAAGCCGAAACTGCATTCCTTCAAGATAATATCTTTTCACTGCGCGTATTTTAAATGCAATCTTTATTCTAAAATCGAAATCGTTTGCAACTTATGAGCTACGCATTATAAAACTCTTGCTTATAATCAACACAATGCTGCATAATAACTTTTAATACTATATATTTATTATTAATTTCTCCAAGACTTGTTTATTTACTAAACATGTGAGGCGCTCCTGGTTACCAAGCGACGATATCTTAGCGCAATTTGTTAAAATACAATAACATAGAAGATTTACAGCATAATCAATTATAAAATGCCTTGTATGTAGTCTTTATTCTAAAATCGAAATCGTTTACAACTCTTTGTTATTTTGCAAGCATTGTCTAAAGCTCAAAAACAAACTTCTTTAATCTCTGAATTCTATCTGCAAAATCACAGCAATACTCATTTGTGCTATATTTTACTGCAGATTTTGCTTAGTATTTTGCACCTCAAAAAAAGAATTATTGCAAGATTGCTCTGCCAATCGCGATTTTAACCACTTTCTGCAGTAAATAACCAATTATTCTTTTTAACGATTTTTTAATCTCCATACGGAATATATGTTTTTATTACAACCTCTCTTAATATTTTAGTATATAAAGCGAGCATTATTTTTACTAATATGAAAATGTCTCATGAGCTGATAAAACCTATTTATAGGCGTTATCTATACAAAATGCTACTATAAATAAATTTACTCTTAATTTTACTATGTTTAAAACGCAATATAACTGGTAATTTGCCATTAATAATATGAATCTTAAAAATTAACAAAAACATCAAAAGTGGTAATAGTGTACAAATTTCCGGAAACATATTACTATGTAAACATTAAAGTAATAGTAAGACTTTTTATTTTTACTGTCCGTCTAACAATCATTGCTTTCCGCAACTTATTAGCTCAAAAAGCTTTTCGTAATAGTCATCAATGATACGCATTGTAATTGATTGTTATAAGCATCTAGAATGCAATTAACAATTTAATTCTTTTGATAAAAATTACCTCAAAAAACTCTCATTCGTAAACAAAGATTCCAGACTTCCTATTCTGCGAAGACATTTTCTTGTTATTTTTGTTTTATAATTGTGGTATTATAGATTGTTTTATTATTTTCGAACTGAATTCTGCTTCAATTGTGCCTATTGGTTTGCCGAGTCTGACAGATGAATCTGCGAAGAACCTTTTCGCTTTGATGAGTTCACTTAACCCT
>BNWD01000112.1 GCA_025998575.1 Alphaproteobacteria bacterium
ATTTATCTAAAATTTTAAGTATTCTCAAGATATTTAAAAATAAACTGTTGACAGCGGTGATATGTTGGTTTAATATTAGTTTTGTAGTTATGTTAACAGTTTTTACGGAAGGTATTGAAAGATGAAGAAGAAGGTAATAGGAGCGTTGTTAATGACGCTAATAACAAGCGTAACAGCCCACTGCATGCAAGAAACAGTCCCTGCGGGGGGGGGGTGTACCAGCCTGAGTTAGTCTCGCTTAAAGGGGATTATTTGGGAACTAACAAAGGATTGTGTAAGTTAGCAACGTATATATATTATGGTGGTGGTCAGATTATACAAGAGATGACTGAAGAGAGATTCACAAAGATGGTTGAGATGTTTTCAAAGGCTAGAATCAAAGGATGCATCGATTCTTTTCAATATATTGTATATTATGACGCCAATTTGAACTTGGAAGAATTTTATGAGTTTTGCCGGGCATTATTAAGAAAAGTAGAGAGGAAAGGATATACAAATATAAAAGACAGGCCTGAGATAAAAGCGGATGATGTGCATCCAGAGTGGACAAGCACTGTTAGAATGTTATTTGCTCTAATCTCTAATGGAGAGCAATATTTTGATGAAGCTGTCTTGGGAGCTCTTCGCGGAAAACATCTTTGTGACTTCGTGTACGATATTCACTTGCATAAAACTGATATGACCAATTCTGAGGAACTTTTAGGTATATATTGGCTGGTTTTAAACTGTTTAAAAACTTCTGTCAATGACCATATTTTAGCTCTGGATAAGGGAGAAAATTCAGTACTACCAGGTAAAGAGCTTTTCACGACTATGATGTATTGGGAATATCCATTCTTCCGGTCTACAGAGAACGATAAGGAGTTTTTTGCCGCGTCTACTGCATTATTATCATCTGATGATATTCGCGTGAATAGATTTGCACTCTTAAATTTAGCGATTTGTAATTATTATGGCACCGGTTGTCCAATTAACATACAGGAATCAAACAGGTTGTTTAAACTTTTCTTAGAAAGCGCCATGAAGAATAGATATATAAAAAAATACTATTCTGACTTCAATATGGAATTGAATTTTGAAACTCTACCTAGAGATATACTTGATACGGGCCATATTTAAATAAACATTCTACGGATTACTAATATAAGCCAGGTGTCGCTAGATTAACAGCATACCTGGCTTTCATTTTCTAAGTTCTTTCATGATGTTTTTTGTACTCTTTTTAGCGAATATAATGTTTCTGACCAATCATTACTTGCTTTGGAAAGCACTGCTTTGCGTGCTTGTTTGAAGAATAACCCATCTGATTTGTGGGTAAATCTGCGCCTAGCTGTATTACTAAACGCAGGATTATATGTTGATGAAAGCGGAAATCTCACAGGAAACAAAGAAAAGGCATATGAATTATTTAAGGAATACAGCAATCTAAACATGCAAAAAATAGCCCAAACCTTCTGGCCTCACCTTCTGTAATAACTAGATATAAAACTTTAGCCTATAAAGCAAGAGCTCTGTAGACTTTTCCGTATTCATTAAAATATCTAAAGTTTTCGTAGTTTAGTTAATGATTTTTACGGAAGGTATTGTAAGATGAAGAAGAAGGTAATAGGAGCGG
>BNWD01000113.1 GCA_025998575.1 Alphaproteobacteria bacterium
CGTATTCGCTTATAATTTCATTTGATGTTGATTTAGTCATTTTAATTCTCCTTAAATAATAAATTTGCTAAAGATTATGCAAAGGGCATAACCGCTTCTAAACTTTCATGAAAATCTTTATAGAGCCGTCGCTCTAACTTCAGGTTAAATACACAAATCCCAATTTGATATGCACTCAGAGTTATTAACTTTTTCGCAGTATAAAAATATTGCCCAAGATATTTAATTTCCTAGTGAATTTTGTTAGCGCATTTCACAGCATTTTCAAATTAAATTTCAAAAAGCAGAAATTTTTGTTTGTATATATGATTTTTTATGTTACTATAAAAATATGGAGGATGGCTCTTTATGATTTCTCTGGGGAGGGGTTGTTGTGAAACTTTTAAAATATTTATTATTCTGTCCGTTGATTAGTATTTCGTTGCTTGGTGATGGTGAGTGCGCTTTTTCTGGAGATGAGCCTGCTATTCTTGCGATACAGCAGCTTATTAAAACTACTGTAGCCGCGCTCGAAAAAAAGCTCACTGCGTCTCAGCAAGAGCTCGCAGCGTTCAAGAAGCAACAGGAAGAACAGAACAAAAAAGCCGATGTTGCTGGCAAAGGTCCTACTGCTGATATGCAAAATTTGCAAAAACAGGTACAGCAGATTCCTGTCGATCTTCAAAAGAATTTTACAGAATTACAAGCAAAAATTGATAAGCAAAATCAGGAGCTTGAAAGGTTGAAACGCTTTGACGCGGAAACAACTGCCAATATTGAAAGACTGAAAAAGCAGGCATCACAAACTCAAGCATCGGCAGCTAGTAATTTTGCGAAAATTGCTGATAATGTGCTTGGTAGCTTAGCTAGTCTGCCGGAAAAACTTCAAAAAGGCGAAATTCCATTAAACACACTTTCTCCAGAAGAGCAAAATGAATTCAACATGATTGCAAATGCCATAATGAGTGGTTCTCAGGATCCGGCTTTACAAGAAAAGTTTAATAACCTGAAAAAAGACATTGCAAAAAGGATGAAAAAGGAAGCCGCGAACATCCAAACAGTCACTATATCAGGAGTTAGCGAGTTGTTCAAAGATACATTCCTGATAGTCTATATAATAGACCAAGCGAGAAATGGCAAGAAAGTGAATCTCGCTGAAATAATTGGAACACCGCCCTCTCCAATAGACGCGCAGGCCGTTGATATAATATATGATATGGTCCAGCAAAATCATGGGGTTCCGTTTCAAGCCATCATGCAACACGTCAAATTTAATTTTTTCGGAGCGCCTGGTGTGAATGTAACGCCACCTAATCCAGTACTTAAGGAACACACAGAAAGTAAACAGCCTGAGACTATGCAAACTCAATACCCTGGAGGATTCGGAGTGAAAACTAAAGGAGAAGGCCAATTATTAGATGCCACTAATGGATATGGACAGTCTACTGTTCAAATTGGCACACCAGATCTGCCTGGAGCAGGGCAGAACATGTACCAAACCGGGTTCGGACAGCAGCAGGGTCCTAATGGCAATGGTATGAATCAGCATAATGGGTATGGGCAAACTCCAATGAATCAGAATGTTCAAGGGCGTAATCAACCAGGAGCTCAATATCCAGGAAATGGAGCACAGC
>BNWD01000114.1 GCA_025998575.1 Alphaproteobacteria bacterium
ATTTCAGAACGATAGACATATTGTATAAATTGAAAGAGAAAGCATTTAACGAAAAGATCTTACAGTTAATTTTGAAAGATACGACGCCGCTTAGAGATCGTGATCGAAAATAATCCATTATATTTTGAATTGTTAGCAAATTACGGCTTTGATAAACCACTCATGCACAATCTACAGACTTTTAAATCAAGAAGAGAATCAGAAGAAGCTTACTAATATTTATTCATTTCTTGCTATTGATTTTGCACGTACTTTCTTATTGTGGGATCGATAACATTAACCTTCTTTTTTAATTAAACAAATAATTATATTTGCTGCTTAAGCTTTCCAGCACAATTCTGGATAAGCAACTATTTCCGGAAACGAGATTAAGCTCATAAACAATCAATTTAACGAAAAGCTCTAATATTTTACTAATACTGCTCGCTGCTTCATAAATATATGCTTTATAATTGAAGTTTTCTCCTCCTATCTCAAGCGCACTAAAACAGAGCCTGTTTTCTGTAAACAACAGCAAATATTCTGTTTTTTCAAGCCTCATTTTAAGAGTATTAAATCCTTGTTATCTCAGAAATACATTCTCTTCAAGATTACAGCATCATGGCAATATTTCTCTCTTTCTTTGCGGACCTATTGCAATCATTGCGCCTCCATTTCTGTATCCAGTTTCTTATAGCGATGAATGAGGCTCCGAATAGAGTTTCAGGCCGAGTCGAAAAGACAGGTATTTTCCTTGTGTCGTCTATAATGTCGAACGTGATAAGTGCGCCCTCGGACTTGCCAATCCAGTTCTCCTGCATCTTCAACACGTTGCTCGGCCATCCTCCTTCGAGATCTTTCAAAGAGCTCAGCAATTCCTCCGCATAGGCTGTTATTTTGACCGACCATTGTTTCAACATTTTTTTCTCAACGAGAGCGCCGGAGCGCCATCCACGACCGTCAATGACCTGTTCATTTGCCAAAACAGTCTGATCAACAGGGTCCCAATTGACATGCGACGACTTTCGATACACCAATCCTTTTTCATAAAAATCTAAAAAAATTTTCTGTTCTTTTGAATAATATTCTGCATCGCAAGTGCTGATTTCACGAGACCAATCGAACATATAACCAAGCGATTTCAACTGCGCCCTCATCGACTCAATGTTACTGTTCGTCCACTTCTTAGGCTTGCCACCAGAGCTAAGCGCAGCGTTTTCAGCCGGTAGCCCAAAAGAATCCCAGCCCATAGGATGAATAACGATGTTGCCTTGCATCTTCTGATACCGCGCAACAATGTCAGAAATAGTATAATTTCGAGCATGACCCATATGCAACTTTCCAGACGGATACGGCAACATAGCAAGGATATATTTCTTCAGCTTGGAGTTCTCTATAATCTCATCATTCGAAACGCTATACCGCCCAAAAACACCAGACCACTTCTTCTCAACAGCCCGAAAATTATATATCGACTCAGACACAAAAACCCCACACTTCAGTATAATACAAACATATTATATAGGATTGAAAACAAGATGTGAAAGGAGTTATTTACCAAATTTGTAAAAATTAATTACTAATTTTACTTTGTTTTTTGCAATTTTATTTTGAGTATA
>BNWD01000115.1 GCA_025998575.1 Alphaproteobacteria bacterium
TATATAGACTGGCTTGTCAGCCTGCCTTGGAAGCCTGCCCCTGAGAATGTTTCGATGGATAAGGCAGAGACGATATTGACGAATTCCCATTATGGAATGGAAAAAGTCAAAGAACGCATAATGGAATATCTTGCCGTCAAAAAGCGCGTCAAAAAAATAAAAGCGCAAATCATGTGTTTTGTAGGGCCTCCAGGCGTTGGGAAAACGTCTCTCGGAAAGGCTATCGCGGAGGCTACCGACAAATCGTTCGTCAGAATATCGCTTGGAGGCGTCAATGACGAAGCCGAAATTAGAGGACACAGACGGACTTATATCGGCGCTATGCCGGGCAAAATCGTTCAGGCAATGAAAAAAGCAAAAACTACAAATCCTATAGTTATGCTTGATGAAGTAGACAAATTGGGCTCGGATTGGCGAGGTGATCCTGCTTCTGCACTTCTGGAAGTCTTGGATCCTGAACAGAACGCGGCTTTCATAGATCATTATCTCGAGGTGGAATACGACCTTTCTGACGTCATATTCATCATAACTGCCAACAGTCTCGATATACCTCATGCCCTTCTCGACAGAATGGAAATTATTCCGATTTCAGGCTACACAGAAGATGAGAAGTTGAACATTGCTAAGATTCATATATTTCCGAAACAACTTGAGCAAAACGGCCTAAAACCAGATGAGATAGACATTTCAGATGAGACTATTTTGCAGATTATTAGGAATTACACTATGGAATCTGGAGTTAGAAATCTGGAACGGGAGATATCAAAAATTGCTCGAAAAATAGTCAGAAAGATAGTAACTAATCAGGAAATCAAATCTGTTTCAGTAAACGAGGATAACTTGAGCGATTTCCTCGGAATTGTCAAATATTCTGAGCAAATATTGGAAAAAGAAGCCAGAATCGGCGTCGTGACAGGCCTTGCATGGACTGAGCTTGGAGGAGATGTTTTGTCTATAGAAGCCCTCCTACTTCCTGGCACCGGGAACATCATATCGACCGGCAAGCTTGGTGAAGTTATGCAGGAATCGATAAAAGCCGCCTATAGCTATGTTAAGTCACAAGCAAAGAAATTCAAGCTATCGGAAGACGATTTCTCGAAGACGGATATCCATATTCACGTTCCTGAGGGCGCTGTTCCTAAGGACGGTCCATCGGCTGGAATTACCGTATGTACTGCCATAGTCTCGGCATTCACAAAGAAAAAAGTCAAGCCGAACATAGCTATGACTGGAGAAATTACATTGATTGGCAAAGTGCTTCCAATCGGCGGCTTGAAGGAAAAACTACTAGCCGCCAAAAGAGTAGGAATCAAATTGGCATTTATCCCAAAAGAAAACGAGAAAGATCTACCGGAACTGCCAAAAACTCTCACAGACAGCATTACAATCAAATGCATTAGCCACATAACTGAGGTATTACAAGAAACATTTACGTGAGACTTCTAAGTTTTGATTTTGACAAATTACTATATTGCTAACGAATCTAAATTGAAAATCTTATGAAATAACTGTTCTATTGCTTATTTTTAAAATAACATTTTATCACGATTAAAGTCAGGGTTATAAG
>BNWD01000116.1 GCA_025998575.1 Alphaproteobacteria bacterium
ACAAATAAATATTTTTGTGATGACGGGATCAACATATCCTAAATGCAAATGTAATATGCAGAAACTTATGCTTAAAGCATAAAGGAAAGGAGTTGTGAAGTTCAAGAGGTGTTTACCATAAAAACATTAAGAAAATTATTAACAACCCTGTGAATTTCCTGTGAAAAAAATTGAATTCATAAATATGCGTGATAATCATAACTAAAAACTGTTAGAAATATTAGCGATACTACAATAAGAAAGTATGTATAAAATCAATTACAAGAGATGAATAAATATGAGTAAACTTCTTTAGATTCTCTTCTTGATTTAAAGCTATGTTGTTTCCGGCAGTGGGGCGGGGTTATAGATTTTGGAATAATTGTCAATCTATCATAATCTGACTTTTCTTTTTGAATAAAAATTGCGAACTCTGCTGTAAAAAACGTAAGCTAGACAGACTATGGCAAGTATAGCTTAAATTTTGGAAGTGTTTTTTAGAATTTAATCTTTTATGTTTTGCTTTTATTAATCTCTCTAAATTTTCTTTTGCAATATATTCAGTTTATTTAAATATTATTGTATCCATTTCTTATTCCATTGATAGATTGTAAGCAAAAGACAATAAAGTTTTAAATATACATAAATAGAGTAGCACAAATTAACTAATCATATTTCCTAATTATGTGTTTTTGAAAATGAAAAATTGAGATAGTTGGTTTTTATGCAATTTATTTTATGACGCGTAAGCTAAGTTCTATTACAGATTTTAAGTCGAATACACTTATGGCTAAATTTTTGCTGGTGAACGAGATCGAATCTTTTTACACTGTAATTTCAGAAAAATTTTCAAATAATGTTTCTAACTTAATGGAACAAATTTTAAGCTCTTTTTGAAATACTTTCTATCATTCATTGATTGGAGGCACACGTATTATTGACAATTCATTTTTAAATTTTTTCTTAATTATATCTCGGTTATCAGCTCATTATGATCCTCGAATCTTTTTAGAAGTCTTCAAAATACTGATATTAAAGCCTCTGAGATGTAATTATAAAATTTCTCAGAGAGCCGTGTATTAATGCGATGCATGGCAATATTGATATTTTATTGTCTGGCAAGTATTATTGCCAGAAGTTTTGTAATGTGACAATCACTCCAAAAGGAGGCTGTTTGCTAGGCCGCCTTTGATGATGTGTTGTTCGTCATCATCTGTTGTGGTTTTCTCTTCTTTCTGAGATTATTCTGGTTTTTTGTCAAAATAGAGGTCATTTTTCATCGTTCGCTACTAATACTTACGCATAGAAACCATATATTTTGGATATAAAAACCAATTAATAATCCAAAGAACTTTAAGCTTCTGCGTTGTATCAGGAATCACATTTTTCATTCCCGGAACAAACCGGATCGATTTTTTTGCAGGAAAGTTCCTCACAATAACATTGGTTAAAAAAGAAAACAAACGCAAAAACAAAAAACGAATTTTTTGATATTTCATAGAAAAATCTATACATCTTAGCTCACTGCCAACAACAGACTCCATATTATCAGTATAATCTGAATCAATCAGGTTATTAT
>BNWD01000117.1 GCA_025998575.1 Alphaproteobacteria bacterium
ATGTGAATAAGAGACAGTATTAATATTGAACCAGGTTTAAAGAATGAAGCATGGTTTAAATCTGAGGTGAAAGAGAATTTGGGAAAGAGTACCTTGGTTGAAGGGAAAAAAGAGTTGGCGGCAAAGTTGAAGCAGGTTCTCGAGAAAATTTTTAAAGCCGGAAAAGGTGAACGTATCATTTCTTTGTTTGAAAAGGAAAATGATGGACATTATTTATTTAAGTTTGACGATAATCTTGCCGCTAAAGTCGACATTGATCCGACTTTTAATAACATAGATTCGCTTGTTAATGGTTATAAAAATGATTTTGCTAAGTTGCAAAGTTTAACAATTCAAGAACCTTCTCAACAACCTTCTGGAAACTCGCAACAATCTCGCAAGAACACTACTAAAGGAAGTTCGTTGTCAAAACTAAATGGCGATGATGTTGTTGCCAAACTGTGTCGCCTATATTCGAAGTCTTTGGCAGATAACGTTTTACATGATTCAGACATTGTTGACGCTATAACTGATCCCGACTTGGGTGTTGCTCATGGCTGCGCACCTGGCTCTCCGGCTTGTTTGGCTGCTCTGAGCGGTGTTTATGGTAGCACTGATCAAGGAATGGCAGAGTTATTCAATGTACTTTCTGAGGAGTGCTCAGAAATTAAAAAGGAAAAATGGTTTAATGAACCTCTCAAACAAAATTTTGGAAAAACAAATCCTTCTGAGGCAGCAGATGAGCTTACTGCGAAATTAAAACCTTATTTTGAAAAGATCTTTAAATCAGGAAAGGGAGCTAGAATTTTATCCATATATGAGAAAAAGAATAATGGCTCTTATTTTTTCGATCCGTTCGGTGGTATTGACGTTACATTCTCTAATAACAGCGATGAAGCTAAGATTTTAGATGCTGCGCATAGTTTCGTTGAAAAATATTCAGGCTCTAAAAAGAGTTCGAAGTCTGTTGTCAAGAATCGTTCGAAGTCTGTTGTTAAGCAGAATGAAGATCTGGAGGACTTTCAGGAATATTTTGATCCATCAAGTGAAAGAGCATCTGGCAGCAAAAGAGCGACTAGCATGAGCCTGTTTGCTTCTGTTGGATATGAATGGCTTGTTAATGACAAATGGCTTTTTGACGCAGATGCTAACTTCTCTGTGAATTTTGGCGGAAAGGCAAAAATCCACGATATGACTGTGGTGTGCAATAATTCCTACGAAAAATTCTCATCAAAAGATACGCTATTTAGTATATCGAGACCTTGGACTTGCGGGTTAACAGGAGGTGCTGGATTCTTGATTCACCCTAGATTTGCACTATTTCTCGTTGGTGGTTTGGAGTTATGCAACATAAAACTCAACACTCATGACTATCGGAAAAATCAGGCAGACTACGACGACGATTACAATGTGATGGCTGTCCGTGTGAATAAAAATCTCCCAGAGGACAAGAAAATAAAACTAATTAACTTTGCTGATGACGTTAAACAAAACATTAGCAAAATTAAGATTGGTGGTATATTTGGCCTAAAAGGCAAGTTCTTTTTAACTCCAAAAGACGCATTCTCTCTGG
>BNWD01000118.1 GCA_025998575.1 Alphaproteobacteria bacterium
GACTTTCACTAGGCTATCGCTCTTTTTCCAATCCAACGTGCGGAGCCGATCGAAGTAGGGTTTGACGTAACCCTTCGAAAGATCGAGGTAGTTCGGCTGATGGAATTCGGCGACGGCCGCCCGGAGCGTGGACGGCGGAATCTGCTCGACGTGATCCAGCGCCTTCCAGAACGTGGCCTTCGCTTCCTCGGTGGGAAGCGCGACCCGCGCGGCGTAGGCGGACCGTTTACCCAGATCGGAGGGATCCTTTTTTTCTTCGGCGTCGACGAGGGCCGGCGCGCGGGCGAATCCGTTGCGGGCCAGCGTGATCAGGGCCGTCCAGCGGCGTTCCTGGTCGAGCGTGATGCCCGCCGGGGGATCGTTCTTCTCGAGCCAGCCGGCGATTTTCTCGAGGTTCGCGGGCGTCTGCACGAGCCGGGTGAAGAAATCGAAGAAGAGCATCTGCTTCGTGCTTCCCTTTTCCGCCGCCGCGAGCCGGTCGAGCACGACTTGCTCGAACGCGGGCGCCAGCTCCCCGCGATCCGTCGGGGAAAGGTAGTCGGTGTAAAGATCCTTCAAGGGGCTGTAACGGCCGAGGAGGATCGAAAGCACGCCCTCGTCGTCTTCCTTCCGCAGGCCGCCGACGGCCAGCGCGTGGTAGCGCAACGGGGCGAGCTGCCCGTCGCGCACCATCTGCGAGAGCATATTCCACGTCTGCATGCGGAGCAGGGGATCGGCGATCGCTCCGGCGAGCACCAGCTCGACGTTCGCGAGGGACTCTTCGTTCAAGGAATAGAGCGCGTAGTCTTTGTCGTCGAGGTTGGGGAACGTGAAGTCCGGGCAGGCGACCGCGTTGCGCGGCTCGTCCTTCGTGCTCGCGCCTTCGAAGGAGACGTCCACGCTGTCGACGAGCGCGAGCTCGCTGCCCCGCCGGACGAAGAAGCCGACGCGCGTTCGGTGGGGCGAGAGGGTACCGCTCGAGCTCCGGGTCTGCACGACGCGGAAACCGTCGAGGCTCGGCGTGCCGTCGGAGGTGCATTCGAGGTCCACGTGCACCCGATTGAGGCCGGCCGTCCGGAGCCAGGCGTGAGTCCATTTGCCGAGATCGAGGCCGGCGGCCTTGGCGATCGCGCCCACGAAATTCCTTCGCTCGGCATTGCCGAACGCGTGGTCGCGGAAATACGCGCGGATCCCGTCGCGGAAAGCGTTCTCGCCCACGTAGAAGTGCAGCTGCTG
This sequence comes from Alphaproteobacteria bacterium, assembly GCA_025998575.1. Lineage (GTDB taxonomy): Bacteria > Pseudomonadota > Alphaproteobacteria > RUG11792 > RUG11792 > BNWD01. The sequence continues at coordinate 1,216 of BNWD01000118.1, forward strand.
GAGCGCGGCCGCCCCCTTCGCGTAGGTGATACCGTCGAAATTCCCGCGCGCGGTGCGCGTGTCCGGCACCTTCGTCTCGATCGGGTGCGTGGTCACGAGCTGGTCTTGCCAATAGCCCCAGGACTTCGAGCTCGCGAAATCCTGCCAAACGTTTTTCGAGCCGAACGCGCGGTCGTGCGCGACCGAGGCGAGGTAGGTCGCGAAGCTCTCGTTGAGCCAAAGATCGTTCCACCATTTCATCGTGACCAAATCCCCGAACCAGTGATGGGCCATTTCGTGGAGGATGAGATCGTCGCGTCCTTCGCGCCGGGTGCCC
>BNWD01000119.1 GCA_025998575.1 Alphaproteobacteria bacterium
TTCAAATTCCTCCAAAAACATAATTTCTTCAGCACCATTGCTGTCGATTACAACTAATATAACATATAATAACGCGACACGCAATATTATTTTATATTTTTTTCTATTTATGTAAAATTTTATATATTTTGGCACCTCGGAAGCTCGTGAGCGGTTATAGCTCCGAGCTATAATTATATTATTTGCAATATTTAGCGCGCATAGTTTTATAGTTTGGGATGTGCGCATCTATTGTATCAACAGCGGCGTTTAATTCGTTTGTTGTTCCATTCCCAAGAAGTCTAAGAAGAATCAAAAAATTCTCGGTTATATTAAGTGAGTTTAAAATATTTTCTTTTTTGTTGTCAGCAAAGTATCTGATTTTTACTCTCTATCTATCTCAATACTATACATTTCACGTAGGCGTTCCTCTTCTTGTTTCTACATGCGTGAAACAATAGATTTGTAATCATTTTCCAATTGTGCAAAGTATTCAATCGATGATTTTTTTAGCTCTGGAAATTCTTTAGTCTCATTAAAAAAATGATTTTCACTAAAAGGAATGAACATCTTAGAGTAAGCAATTTTCCTTAATGGTTATCGTTGTTAACCGCTTCAGTTCTCATGCAAGAAGCTCGTGGGCGGTTATAGCTCCGAGCTATAATAGTTTTTCAAAGCAACACGTTGTTTGGAGTGGTTATTTCTTATCAAGAAGAGCCAAAAAACTCTCAACTATATCAAGTGAATTTAAAATAACTTCTTTTTTTTCTGTAAATTTTTCTTCATCGTAATCACTTTTTAAGCCTTCAAATAACGTTTTCTTTAATACAAGAAATTCTTTTGCTAACTCTTTATTCTCGTCAGAAAAAGAAAAAGGATTTTCATTAAAAATGGATGACAGTATGGAATTATTATATTTATAAAACCAAGCCCGCATTTGTTTGCATTGTTCATTTCCGATTTTAAAATCTGCTAAGAGCATAGGAATCTCGCTAAAAGCATCATTAATTTTCTGGCATGCGATCTTAATGGCGTTGCTACGTCCGTTTTGCAATTCAGTAATTCTGAAATTCAAACACGCAAAGAAAGACAAATAAGATTTAAAAAAATCCAAAGGAAAGTCTGGTGAAGATAAGGAGAATCTACTGAAAATGCATCCAAGAACATTCTTTGATATGCCACGATTGAGTAATTTATTCATTATTGCATATTCCATACATTCAGAGTTTTTAGTATAACAGTTAACAAAGGACGATACAGAGTCTTTGTCAGGAAACCAACAGAAGCTAGGCGAAAATCTAATATTTCCAGCTTGCTCATAGCTCACCAAATATCTCGCTAAGTCAAGCATGCCAACTTTAGAACCTTTATCTGCTGCCTTTTTAGCCAACAAAATAGCCTTATAATTTGTATCATTTTTGTATATATTACGTAAGCCAAACGGAATTTGAATTTCTCTCAGCATCTCGGCTTTGGCATTAAAAACTAGGCTAAGTGAACAAACAAATACGCTTAATATAACTTTCTTTTTCATTTAAAAACCC
>BNWD01000120.1 GCA_025998575.1 Alphaproteobacteria bacterium
AAAACGCGATAGTAAACTGTTACAATGCAGAACAACAAGCTAAATGTCACTATCTATAACTTCCTAAAATAATAAAAACCGTTGGTAACAGAATTATTTAAAGAATATCCTGACATAAAAAAGAAGGTTAATGTTAGCGATACTACAGTGGTTTATTAAACTATAACTGTCACAGTTTGAGTGCGTTAGGATGTTAAAAGCACGAATTTATAAAATTCGTTCTTTTGGTGTTGAAAGACCAAACACAGGGTAGCAATCACTGAACTCCATAAACAGTTGGTTGACTAGAATGAGAATTTCATTTTGCAGAGCGTTAACTTGCTTGACAAGAGTGGATTTTTTATTTCGCTTAGATTCAATTTTGTAGGTCGTGACGGAGGTTTTATTTTTAAGTTTCATTCTGAGAGAGGCTATCTTTTCTTTTATTTTTTTTATCCTAGCAGGCGTTATCTTCACGCCCTTGCCAACAATTCTAATGCCATATATTGGTAGCACAGATCCAATCTTATCAAGATTAATTCCATGCAAACCTGTCCTAAAATAGATAGTCAAAGTATTCTGAGATCCTTCAGAGCTTAAACAAACACTAGCCTTGCCATTCACAATTGCATTAGTAGCATTAAACAGAAGATTATGAGCAGTGCTCATAAAAGGAACAGAGCCATTCGAAGCAGGAACTAGAGCAATATATTGTATTTTGGAGCCGGAACAACCGTATAAACCTTTTATCTTAAGATCTTTGCGCAAACAACAACAATGGTCCGCGGCAAATTTCGAAGCTGCTTTAGCAAAAATGACACTGTCAATTCTAAAAAATAATGATCTTTTCAGCACCTTGCTAACTTCTTTAGCAAAATTTGTGTCATAACTTTGTACAATTTCCGCATCAGCAGGGAATTTACCAATATTAGTTTTGTTAACAAAACCTTCAATGAAGTAATAGTTCTCTTTGCCAATTGGATAAACTAATTTAGTGTCAGTAACTTGAGTTGCATTGGCGGCTTGAGAGCTTATGTTAGCAACCGTGCCTGCGATTATTAGGTTTTTTAGAATATTTTTAAAATTCATAATTTTCTCCTTGTTTTAGCTAAAAGCCTTACTACCATATGCTAAAGATATCAAAGAATGATTAACAAAAAGTTAATTTCTGAATAGCTTAATAAAAAAGCAAAGTTGTTGCAGGTTGTGTTAGTTTGCAGCTTATTGTCAACAGAGATTTTGATGTTTAGATGAGATTATGATTCGTTGTGTTTTCTCTACAATGGCGTTGCGAAGTGTATCATAATGGATATAGCCTAGGAAATGTCAAACTGGTTGTGGTTTTGATAAATTTATCATAGTTGGAACGGAAAACGCTGTTACTTTGCGTAGCAATGGAGAACTGCAGTAATACAAAAAAGATTTTTTTGCTAGGAATTTATGAGCTAATACTATTAAGAAATATATTGATAATACATAGGAACTTCTTCCTAATTTAAAACTTTATCGCGTGCATCCAAGGATGGTTATAATAGCGAAA
>BNWD01000121.1 GCA_025998575.1 Alphaproteobacteria bacterium
AGCCATTAAAGGCCAACATAATTCGCTCACTATCTTCATCAAAAATTTTTTATAACATCACAACATACAGAATACACTACTGCGCGCATTTTTGCTAGGAGGTTTTGTAAAAAAGCGTGTGAAGTTGGTGTAGAATCTAGGTATTGTTGCGTTTAGAGAGAATTGAATGTTTGTTTTGTCGGTTTCTCCGATAGCTTTTTCCTCTTGGCTCATAGCAAAATTCGATGCGCCAAACAACACAACAGCAGAAAAACTAGCTGAAATAAATTTATTCATTGATATGTCTCCCTTTAAAAAACAAACCTTTACACATAGCTCCATTAATATGCTAGCTTGCAAAGGTAAATAAAGTGTTAATTTCTAAGTGACGGCATAACATTAAAGAACTATTATCGTCCAAGCTATTAGATTATCAGCAGACCTTAGAAATTGTCATCAAGAATTGTTTGGCAAACGATTTCCGAGCAAAATATTCTATTAGGTGTGAATCACGTTTATCTTTTTCAGATTATTTAAATAGAGCAGCGTTGTGATGTTTTTCTTTTAAAAAGCGATATTGCGTTAGCTTGTCATCATATATCTGTCACATCCCATTCTATTTGTGATACAATAACCATATTATGAATAGTGAATATGTTTTTGCACATTTAACGATAATCATTCTTGTGGCTGCTGCGTCTGGCATTTTGTTGGCTAGGCTGAATCAGCCGATAATGGTTGGTTATATATTAGCCGGGATCGCCTTCGGGCCTAGCGGATTTCGCTTGATCACATCTGAAGACCAGATTCATTTTTATTCAGAGCTCGGCATTTTGCTGTTGCTTTTTGTCATTGGAATTGAGCTCAACATAAAATCGTTTATTCGAATGTGGAAAATTCCGACGTTATTCACAGTCATACAAGTCGTTTTCAACGTGGCCGTTGCTGTTTTATTAGCAAAATACTTCAATTTGCCATTGTATCTTTCATTGCTTTCTGCGTTCATTGTATCGCTATCTTCGACGGCTGCTATCGTCAAAGTGTTGGAATACATAGGCGAAATGAGAACGGACGTCGGACACATATCGATCGGTATTTTGGTTGCGCAAGACATCGCGATTGTTCCGATGATGCTGATCATTAGGGAATGCGGTGCTCCATTTAGCAGTGCTGTAATTGTCGACCTAATTGTCGCAATCGGCATGGTCGTCATGCTGATTCGCTATCTCGGAAAAAAAGACAAAATAATAGTTGCGACAAAATATTTCCTGCCTAACCCTGATTTGACTCCTATTATTGCTCTTGGTTTTTGTTTCGCTGCTGCGTCTTTGGTTGCCTTATTCGGGCTTTCAGAAGCTTATGGTGCATTCTTGGCTGGCTTGTTTTTGGGCAACACTCAAGACCGACAAAACATATTAAACAGCATAAAACCGATTCAAAATGTTTTGCTGATGACATTTTTCCTGTCAGTTGGTTTGATGTTTGATTTGCGATTTCTCCTCGAAAATTGGCCAATTGTATTTGTGA
>BNWD01000122.1 GCA_025998575.1 Alphaproteobacteria bacterium
CATATCACATTTGCATTAATATTCCGTTAATTTTCACCACTTTCATAAAAATATTTATTTGTCAATATATCTCTAAACCACTCATCCTTACGCAACAAAACCATGATGAGTGTTTCTTTGAGTATCCAAGTTATTGATAGCGACATTTATCTCGTTGTTCTAGATTATAACAGCTCACTATCGCTACACCAAACGACAGAGTTTTTCGCTCCGTTATGATAAATTTTATTCTAATTGTTAGAGACAAATATGGCTTAGCTGCAACTATTAATGCTTGGGATCTGCAATGCTGTATACTTTCAAAGCAGGAACGAGAACTGAGAATGTCATAAATTCATAAAGATGACATAACTGACTAAGAATTAAAACAGGCAAAAACATAATATTCGAAAGCAATCTATTAGATTCTCCAGATGAAACTCTCGTCTTTGCGACAAAATTGCGCAAATTCTTTAACATTAAAGAAATAAACGAATTCCTGAACGGATTCTATAATTTAACTAAAGAACAAGCAAACAACGCTATAAAAAAACTTTCAACACAGAACTTCTATTAGTATATTGCAGAAAAACGGTGAAACAAGTCGACTGAAATATAAACTATATCGTCAAGCATTTAGCAAACAAAGTTTATTGGTAATTAGGTTCAAAATCCATTGCCATAGACACAACGGCAAATTTTATATAAAATGGAAAGGAGTGTGAAGTTTGAAGAGAGGATATGAGGCAAGGAACACCAGAAAATATTGCGAGTGGCGACAAGTTATTGCCGGTGATAGCTCTTAGGGATACTGTTGTTTTTCCTGAGTTTGTCGTTCCGTTGTTTATAGGCAGGCAGAAATCGATAAAAGCTATTGATATCGCTCTCTCAAAAGACGCCCTCATAATTTTGGTTACGCAAAAGGATCCGACGATAGATGTTGTTGAGCCAAAAGATTTATACGAAATTGGAACTGTTTGTCATATTGACCAAATGATAAAGCTGACTGATGGGACTGTGAAGATTCTCGTTGATGGACTTTATAGGGCAATGCTAGACGAAATTTTGGATGGCGAATCGATAATGACTGCGATTGCGGCTCCTGTTGCTCCTGAATACGCAGATGAAAAGCTGTTGGACGGCTTGAGATTGGCTGCGTTATCTAATTTTGAAAATTTTTTCAAACAGAACAAAAAACTCCCAGCTGATATATTTTCTTCGGTTTCTTCGATAGAAGATAATTCCAAATTATGCGATACAATAGCGTTCTATTTGCCACTAAAAGTCAGTGAAAAACAGAGTATTTTAGAGACGATTTCAATAAAAGAGCGACTTGAAAAACTGATCATGTTGATGGAAGAAAAGACTGAATTAGTTCAAGTCGAAAAGAAAATAAAAAACAGAGTAAAAAAGCAGGTCGAAAAGAATCAGCGCGAATATTATTTAAATGAACAACTAAAGGCCATTTATAAAGAACTTGGTGACACCGAGGATTTCAATCATGAAATTAAAG
>BNWD01000123.1 GCA_025998575.1 Alphaproteobacteria bacterium
ATTGGCTAAAGTGATTAGGGAGTTTATCTTTCGAAAAGAAAGTGTCGTATTCTGATTTTAGCATAAAATAGCTACATAATTTTAGAACACTCTTTGCAAAAGTATTTAGAGATATAAGGCTCGGCCGCAAAAGTAGAAAAATTTTTAAAATTGTTAATTAGTTAAGCGCAAAGCAAAAATATGATCCAGAAAAAGACTAAACGAAGCTCTTTGTTGCTCCGTTTTCTCATGATTAACCAGCAAATTAACGCGATTACGAACATTCTTCTTCAATTTAATCATCAACAGTTTGCTGCAACATTTATTGCTTGCAAAAAACAATAATTATATGAACGTCCAATAATTTCTTTCGCTTGCTTTGTCGCAAAGAATAGGTTTTATTTCTGCTTCATTGCTCATAAAGAATATGATTATCAGCGCAATTCATATCAATTTCATCATCTGAAATCCTATTTAAACAATCTTTTAGCCTCTCATAATTTCTATCAGGATTATCCAAAAAGCGCTCAAAATCATCACTAGCCTCTGGAGAGCAAATGCCTGCAAGCAATTTTTAGAGGTTATTTCTGCTATTTTCACTATCTTTTACAAAAATTGACGTGACTTGTTAAAATGAATTTGTTCATTGCGCCTCCTATCTTAAAAAGCGCTACCCTTTTATAGGCTATCATACTTTATAAAAGTGTTTAACCATATAAGGTTTCTCCGTCAAAAGCATAAAAAAACTTATTAAAATTATTATCCGTCAGCGTGTACTCCAACTAACCACTCAATACGAGTCTCGTAATCCACTAACTTATGCTGATTATAGGACATGAAGCCTCCAATTATTTGCGCTTAGCGAGCTATTGTAACTGTTCAAAAAACCAAACAACGTCTCAGTCTCGGCAACGAGTAACATGCCAGTAACTGTCTCGTTATTATTACATCTAAAATACGACCTAAAGACACTAACAATCTCACTCTCTGCAGACTTGCCATATTGAATTACATTAGAATATATAAAACAAAAAAGCTAAATAATTATTTTTTGCAAGTTGCCGGACTATTGGTTGAAACCTCTCATTTGTACAATAAAGTTTATATACTATGCCCGAACCAAATATATCATAATAGCGAAATGATACAAGCCTGTTAAGCTTAGGAGGTAACAAGAAACGCGCAATTTCTCGATGCTATCATCGATCGACACTGAATTCAAATCTGATATTCCATGTCCTGCAACACAGCAGTCTCGATACGCTAAAAAAAGTAGCTACATCTTCTTCCTCTGAGCAAAAAGCTGAGGTTGTATTGAGCAGTGCCGCCACCGCAAGATTTGTTCTAAATTAGTAGTCAGAAGACTTAATTTTTAATATTTTTGAATTATTGCACTAACAATGTTCTTCTGTTGTACTTCAAGTTTATCAATAATTCAGAACATAAAAAGCCAAAATCTTTTTACAATGTTAATCATTCGGAACTAAGAAAATGGACTACATAATACCATAT
>BNWD01000124.1 GCA_025998575.1 Alphaproteobacteria bacterium
TTGCTAAGCTAATATCTTAGCGCTGAGTTGTAATGCTATAATAAACATGTTTCTGGTTTTATAACTATATGCTGTATAAACTTAGAAATTATTTTACTGTACTAGTGATTTACATCGCTACATATAGTTTTTATATCCAGATACCAATTATCTCAAATGCAATAAAACAGAGCTGGTTCTTGTCAACAACAGTCCATATTCTAAATACTATTCTCTTTTTTAAACATAAGTATAAAGCTCATCCAGCTCTAAGATTTCAACATCTTTCAACGGGATTAACAACCGGTTACGATGGTGTATATGCAATATTTGAGAGAAGCGTTTGTAGGCGTGTAAATATGTGTAAGTATTGCACTCGTACTCAGAGTTTGGTAGATAATCGTGCAATATATATAACAAGAGAGAGGAGTATTGCTCTGACTCTGTATCTTGAAGGAAATGTATTTCATAGAATGGCAAGGATTTTTGGTGAAATATTCGACAAATTTTTCAGATGGCAAACGATAGTTAAACTGATAAAAAGTTCTGGAAATGATGAATAGCCTTTCTTATGTTATAACAGCTCGCTATCACTGAAACAAGCAACAGAGTTTTTCGCTTCGCTTTGATAAAAAAGTTTGTAACTAATCTTGAAATGAGGTTTGAGAAATACTTGAAATAGGTTGAAATCTTAGAGATGGATAAGCTTTATAACTTATATTCAAAAAAGAGAATAATGGCTGGAATATGGACTGCTGTTTACAGGAATCTGGGCTGTTTTAGCGCATTTGAAGATTGAAAAGACAGCTAAACAAATGCAGACTACTTGCCCAAGAAAATAATTCCTGAATTTATAGAATATATAGTTTTCAAGCGCAATATGAGTACTATTTGCTTTTTTGATTATGCATTATTTAACATCTTTTTATCTAAATTATTCATAAAATAATTAATTATTAGGCATTGTGAACAAAGCTCTACGAAAACCAAGATAAATCATGAAAATACTTACTAATTGTAGGAGAATTTTAGAATGATAGACATATTGTATAGATTACATGGAATTGTATTTATTAGATACAATTAAAGAACAGTACTATCTTTTATTATATTTCCAACAAAATATTTTCCAAGAACTGCAGTCAAGACACAGTTATCCTTCTTGCATATATTTAATTGGAAGAACAATCGCAACAAATAAAAAATATATCTTATATTGCCAAATTCCATTGTTTCTAAAACATATATTGTTGTGGTATTGATAAAAATGCCTCTAGTGTAGTATTTGTTTTTACGCTATGTTTTTGGATAAGAATACCCTCTCATGGCGCACTATTTGATAGTTTTAAAACAAAAGAAGTTTGAGGAATTCAATATTTCTATCCTGGATCGGCAACTAGATACGGTCATGATAAATCTCTCATGTATAATTGCCAGAGTTTTAAATCAAGAAGAGATTCAGAAGAAGTTTGTTCATATTTATCCATATCTTGTAATTGA
>BNWD01000125.1 GCA_025998575.1 Alphaproteobacteria bacterium
AGCAAACTTATTTTGCAAATTGTACAGATTAGACAAATTTTTGAGGTTATTAACCAGTTACTGTTTTGACAAGCAGCTCATGTGCAATCGGCAGAGTTTTAGAACAATTTGATCCGTCTCTTGCAATTGATTTTGCGCATACTTTCTTATTATAGAGTAGCTAACATTTCTACAATAGCTTTTGTTCCATAATTGCCCACCAACAAAGATTTCTTTTTTTACCTCATAATATTCTCTAAATAATTCTCCTGCAAATATACTTTTTATTATCATGTGTATATGAACAACATTAATTTCTATTACAGACGTAAGCGAGCGCATTTTTCACTTAGCTTTTGATAAAATTATTTAGGAAAAAAGCTCGTAATAACTAGATTTTCAAGCTTTTTGGCTAATTTGTGTTTATAAATTCTGCATATTACTTTGGTGTTGCAATCTGTATAAAATCATCAGCATTATTACAATTTTCAGAGAATCCTCTAAGAATAGTACAATAGTCAAGTAAGTATTTATACAAGATGTATTTTTGAGCGGAATAGTTAGGGAGCACTTGCTTGCTCTATACTTTGCGCTATTATAGGGCCACCCACTGCAGCAATAGACAGAATTTTAGAACAATTTTATCAATTTCTTGCAATTGATTTTGAACCTGCTTTCTTATTACAGTATCGCTAACATTTACAATGTGTTTCCACAAAATAGCTTTGCGCTCATAATTACACTCCACAGAAAAGCTTTAAATAATTCTCTTCCTGATATGAACTTGAGATGTTTTTATCTCACTCTTTACTATTTATATAATGAGTGTTTCTTTGAGCCTCCAAGTTACGGGATAGTTTTACACTCATCTCGTTACTACAGACTATAACAGCTAACCATCACTACGCCAAGCTACAGTGTTTCTTGCTACGCTTTGATATTCTATCAAAACCATTGGTTCAATCCACGATTTATAACTCTAGAGAAACGAGACAAATGTCACTATCCATCACTTTACTAAAATAATAAAAGCAAACCAGGAATAGAATACCATGGTATAAAAAAGAAGGTTTTCCGAGGAGGGAAATTATAGATCTGCACTATTTTGCAAAAACTGTTTGAAATATTAGCGACTCTATGAATAAGAAAGTATGTATAAACTCAATTACAATAATAGGAATCTCTTCTTGATTTAAAACATATGTTGATTGCGGTAGATGGAATTATTAATTATGTTTTCAGACTTGTTCTATATTGATCTGCAAACACCTTTTTTCTATATTCATTGCTGAGTGTTTCTTTGAGTCTCAGAGTTATGGATAGCTATATTTATTTCGTTATTATATAATAACAGCTCGCTGTCACTGTAGCAAGCGACAGAGTTTTTCGCTTCGTTTTGATAAATTATTGAATAAGCATGTCTAAATTTAGTTCTAAAACTTATTTTTAACAAAATATATCTTATATAAC
>BNWD01000126.1 GCA_025998575.1 Alphaproteobacteria bacterium
TTACTATGTTTGTCGTGTATAGTTAAAAAACAGTGCTTCATCTTTATATTACGCTGAAACGCAGTTAAGCACAAGTAAAATTTGTTGAATATAATGAGAGTAATTGAAGCGTAGGATCTATTTTTCGCTATATTAAAATGCTATCTCGCTACAATTATTGAAGTTGTTGCGCGTATTTTAAAATAAAAGAAGCTCATGGAATTCGATATAGTTTTTATTGATTCAACTACTATTAAGCTATCATAGATCCTGCTCCAGAATTCCTAAAAAAAAGAGTGCGCAAGAAGTTATTGGTAAAAACGTTGCTGAAAAAGAATCGAAAGCTCATGTTATCATTGTGAAGTAAGGATGTGACTTGCGGATACTCAATCGGTTATGGTTTTGATAACCCACTCATGTAAAATCAAGAAGACGTTTCTATGTATTGCCCATATCTTGTAATTGATTTTGCGCATACTTTCTTATATTAGAATATTTTCTTGCTGATCTGCTTTTATTAGTCTAGTGAAATTATTGATAGATACATTTATCTCGTTATTCTAGTTTATAACAGCTCTTCATCACATTCGCAAGCGACTACATTTTTCGTTCCGTTATGATAAAATCAAGGTTTTAACTCTAAAAATTCGCAATCAGTACTTTTTGAATTCATAATAAATGCAAAACTATGGCAAGATACGTTTTAAAAACTTAATTTTAAAACAGCTCTCTTGGATGTCTCTTTGCATAGTTAGCGTTTCAAAATATAATGTTGAAACCATTAATTGGTAGTTTTTATCAATTTTCTTAAGGATTTTATACAAAACATCGATTTTTAGAGGCATATTATTGATCAATTTCTTGTAACTAATTATGAACTTACTTAATGGAAAGAAAATTTTGAAAGAAATAATTCTACCTTTAAACTCTTTAAATCGATTTCCATTTATTTGTAAATTGCGGTCAATTTTCTTGATAGCTTCAATATTGATAAATTATGACAATTTTATTATAAATGCAAAAATACTAGTGGTTATTCAAAATATTTTAACACGGATATTTTTGACAATGAAGTGTATTATCGCTATTTGAGATAAAGTATTGCTATTCAAAATTTACTGCTATAACAATGAATGAGGCGAATAGAGTTTTCTGAACTTTGAAAAAATGTATACATTTTTATACTACAAGAAGTTTGCTTAGTTAGGTTTACAAGAGTGTTGCGATTCTAAGCGCATATTCTAGAAAGTGCCTCCAAGATAAATTTGCTAGATTAAGTTGAAATGATGAAAGAATCATATAGTCACTGCAGAATTAAAACTACTATTTTGTGTAGTTATGTTGTGTTTTAAATAAAATGTGTTTTGCAAAATGTTGGACATTGTATGAACTATGAATATTCGGAATTATAACATATTTATTATGTAAATCATAGACTCGTTTTGCATGGTTCATACAATTTTACTCAGA
>BNWD01000127.1 GCA_025998575.1 Alphaproteobacteria bacterium
GCCGTTGTTTCTTATTTCCGTGAGCAATTCCGGATTTTCAATGATTTTTTTTATCGTTTCCGCCAACGCATGAGGGGTTCTTTTTTCGACCAATATCCCGTTAACATCTGTCTCTATGAATGATTCAGGGCCTTTGCATCTCGTTGACACGACAAGGCAGCCCTGCGCCATAGCCTCGATTGCGACTAGCGAAAAGCTTTCGATCCGAGAGGGAATGACAACTATGTCGCTATTTCTCAGGCAAGTTTCCATATCATTTGTCCAGCTTTTTATTTGCAGATATTTTATATTGCAGCATAATTTCATCAATTTCAAAACTATAGATAGCCTGCCGCGGCCATATATATTGACTTTATATTTTTTATCGCTAATTTTTTGCAGTATGCGAAGCGCGTTCAGAAGATCAGTAAATCCCTTCCTACGTCTGAAAATCCCAAATGAAGAAATGGTGATTTCATCATTCCACAAGATTTGATGCGTAGAAACAGGCATAGAAATGAAGTTGTTCAAAAGGAATACATTCGATAAATTTTGGTTTTTGAGGTGATCGAAAACGGGCTCGGAAACGGCTATTAAAAAATCTGCATGATGGAGATTCATCGTCTGAAAACCGTGAATTACCAAGGCTATCTTAGCCTTTGTAGCGGCAATGCGCCAGATATAAGCGTCTATCGGTTTGTGAACGAAAATCACGTTGTTTTCTTCCGCTAATAGCTTCATTTTGCAGAAACTTTTCTGAATTTGAATTGGTATACGCCTGAAATACGATACTTCCTGAAGGCGTTCCTGGGATATTTTGCTTAGTTTATTTTTGATGCGAGAACCAGGCCTCAAAACTGGAATTGCGCAAACTCCCAGCTCTTCGAACAGTTTTTGATAAGAAAGAAACACGGATCTGACCCCGCAAAGGCTTTTTCCTGAACAAATGTGAAGTATTTTTAGCATAGAGCTGGCTCGAGTTTGCTTGATAACCAATATTAACAAAATTATTTATCGCAGAAAAGAGATGAACAGCTTGATTCCAAGAATAATTTCGAGGTATAATTCAATTGTAAGGCGCCCATAGCTCAATTGGATAGAGCGTCAGACTACGGATCTGAAGGCTGAGAGTTCGAATCTTTCTGGGCGCGCCAGTTTTTCCTGTTGTGGGTTGAGTAGTGATTTGTTTGAAAGTTGTTAACTTAATTGTTTTTCCCATTGCCATTTTTTGTGCTTTTGCGAAGAATGTTCCTGTTTTTCAGGCAAGAGCCGGCGCTGTTGATGCTAAACAAACCACTACTCTGCCTGATCAGCAACAGCTAGGTGAGAAAAAGCAAAATCGATATTTGGCTTTTTATGAAAGACAAGGATCTACTTTTTTCTCGCCAGTTTATTCTTTTTCTAATGGCCAATTGACAAAAAAAAATCTGAGTCCAGCTACTATGAAGAAGGCTATAGTTATATT
>BNWD01000128.1 GCA_025998575.1 Alphaproteobacteria bacterium
ATATTGCAAAAAGATATATAATCATAAAACAAAATATAACAACAAAAATTAGTTTAACAAATTAACGAACTTGAATGATAGTTATCAGTAAATATACATATATTGAGGCAAATAATCTTTTCTCGCCAACCATGATTATCTAATAAATTCACACAGTCGTTATAGTTGAAGAGCAATTTTTCAGATATAATATATTTGAAAATAACTATTCATTGCATTATGAATTATTATTTTTTTAAACTACATTTAAAATATTGTTCTGCATTATTTAGAAATTGCATGTTGTTAATATTATTTTTACAGAGTTGCAGATAATAAATAACGGTCATTGTAATTTGCATCCAATTTTTTCTAAATAGCTAACTATAATTAATATAAATAATGCAAAAAACTATCTGTAATTATTAATATTGCAAATATGCTATTTAAATTAACATGCCAACTATTTACTTAATATGTTTGTCTATACGATTCCTATATAATGTGTCTATATGTAATTAAGTGCGCAGCAAAAAGTATTCCATCCTTTCTCTGAAAGCTCGCTATTATAAATTTCAAAGTATTGGCAGTCATTATAATAACAAATATAGAATAGTATTTAAAATTTCATATCACATTTGCTAATCAATAACATATGCGCATTAAATATCTGTTTTCAAAATGTTTGTTAATGCATAAATTTCACTTTTTCATGATTTTGTAACAAAAATACTACATAAAATTTAAAAACCCCACTAACTCCATAACATAATTCAAATCTATTGCCTTTATTCTTCTGATAGAAGAGCTCTATCCAATTAGCTACTATTGCTTATTAATAGATATCTCACGTTACCTCATTGAATCAAAACAAATGCGATTGACAATTAAAAGCGCAGAATGAAACTTATTTCGAGTCTGCGCTTGGATTAAGAATAACATTTTGTTTTTTTCGATTAAACTATTTCTTATTTGCTGCCTCCAGATATACAAATGCTATCCTTTTTTGACTATGATTGTCAAATATAGTTCAGCTCTCTGCCAATCTTCTTTTGTTTCGAAGTTTTATATTGTCCATACTTGCCCCTGACCGAGAGTCCTCACCACCATTTCGTTTTGATTGAAATTTGCAAATAAAAACCAAGACTAGTGTTATTCAATAATTTCCATAGCAAGAAACCCTTCTTTCTTATATTAGAATATTCTATTGCTGACCTGCTTTTATTATTTTAGCAAAGTTATGAATAGATACATTTATCTCATTGTTATATATTATACAGATCACTATCACTACGCCAAACGACAAAGTTTTTCGCTACACTTTGATAAACTTAATTACGCAAGTAATTGGTCGCCAACCTCAGAAAAAGCTATGAGAAAGTTTCCTTGGAACGAACCTCACTATGAACTCCCAAGAAAAAACCCTCATTGGATTGGGTGATAATGAATATATC
>BNWD01000129.1 GCA_025998575.1 Alphaproteobacteria bacterium
GGCCAGCAGAGCCTGGACGAAATCGCCATCACGCGCGGACAAGGCCTCGGCCTCGCCGAGCACGTGGGAGGGCTCCGCCACGACCGTCCCGAGCCGAACGTGAACGATCCGGATCCGGGCGAGGCGGTAGACGAGGCAGTTTAGAGACTTCGGCGCGACGGGGTCATCGTGGGGCGCAAACGGGATCAGGAACAGAGCCTGCTCCGTTCCCCCAACACCATTCCGCGTCACGGCGGCGTCACGCGCTTCGTGCTATACCTAGATCGTGAACAAGAAATCCGCGATCCGCGCGATCGACCAGAACGGGATGCTCCTCGCCTTTCCGATCGACAATCGCCCCGAGCCCAAGTCGCTCTGGAGCGTTTTCTACCCTCGTTCGAAAATGAAGTGGGAATGGGACGAAGGCGGCGACAATCGCGTCGCCGAACTATGGTTCCTGCGCGAGGGGCTCTCCCGATCCCGTAAAGTCGTGTACGTGAAATGGTTCCGGGGACGAGCGACGTTTCTATCGCGGGACCTCTTCCGCGCCCTGCTCGCCGTCTACTCCCGGCAGCCGCGCTTCCACGCGCTTTCGCGCGACGCGCGCGACCTGCTCGCGCTCCTCGAAGAGAATTCCCCCCGGAGCACGAAGCAGCTCAAACGTGCCAGTGCCCTCGTGGGACGCGCCCTCGAAGGCACGTACAACCGGGCGCTCCAGGAACTTTGGAACCGCCTGCTGATCGTGGCCTTCGGCGAGGTCGACGAAGGCGCATTCCCTTCCCTGGCGATCGGCGCGACGAAGTGGATCTTCGAAGACCTCTTCCGCGAAGCCCGCGAGCTGAAGGTCTCGGAAGCCGAGCAAGTGATCGACCTGCACATCCGCCGCTCCCCGCTCCTGCTCAAGCAGCACCTGCGGATTCTTGCCCAGCTCACGGAAGCGGATGCCACGAAGCCGCTGCAAACCTGACCGCGTCGATGCTACCCTGGAACCATGGCGACGAGAAAAACCCGCGGGCTCGTACTCAGCGGCGGTGGCGCGCGCGCGGCCTACCAGGCGGGCGTGCTGAAGGCGATCGCCGACCTCCGGGATGAGGCCGGCCTCCGCGAACCCCCGTTCGATATTTTCTCCGGCGAGAGCGCGGGCGCCATCAACGTCTCGCTCCTCGCCTCCCACGCCGACGACTTCCGTAAAGGCACCGACGAGCTATGGAACTGCTGGGCTGAGCTCGAAATGGAAGACATCCTCGCCACGAGCCCGCTCTCCCTCCTCGGCAACGCCGGCCGCTGGATCGGCGAGCTCGGCCTGGGCGGCATGCTCGGCGGCGGCAAACCCGCCTACCTGCTCGACAACTCGCCCCTGAAGCGGTTCCTCGCCCCGAAAATCAAATTTCCCCGCATCCGCGAGCTTCTGCACGACAACAAGCTCCGGGGCCTCGGCATC
>BNWD01000130.1 GCA_025998575.1 Alphaproteobacteria bacterium
CCAGTTCGGTCCCGATCGGATCAAAGTGTCTCGAGTGAATGATCCTAGCAGAAAGTATCCAGGTGACGTCGGCGTGTTTAAAGCCGGAAGCAAGAAAGATGTTGAGCGATCTTTCGAAGTTCGCGACAAAAACGTAACGCCATCTGACCTTCGAATTTTTGCAACTCGAGCACTTGAAAAGGGCGTAACAAAAATTGCCATGGCTGCTCTTGCTGAGAATCAAGAACGATTTGATCCAACTGACGAAATGATCTGGGCAGCGCGGAGAGGTGTGCGGCTCGTCGTGTTCTTTGGCGTGGCAGCGTTGCTCGAGCAGGCCCTCTTTTGGTCAGAAAACGAGGGAGTACTAACCGGTATGGCCATCGAGCGAGTTCTTGAGCGAGCAGAGCAAATCGAAATTTCTGAGGCGGGTCTCGCGATCCTTCAGTCGCTGAGCTCTGTTTAGCTCGGCAAGGGAGCGCTAGCTTACTTTGTAAGCCAATTTGCGTAGGCCTGAATATCGATCATAGGCACCGTGCCGCTAAACTGAAGCTGAGAAATTAGCTTGAAGAGGAAAGCCGTAGCGGGCTTTCCCCCAAGGCTGACATCGTGCTTTCCGGTCGAGCTATTGTACTGGAGGTAGCCATGGGCAGCCACGCAGCCCAGTTCTAGACGATCCAATTCGTTTCCGCCACCCAATGACTTTTGCAAGGGATCGCCCATCGGAGGACTCCAGTCGCTTTCGAAAGTTAAAATCCCACCTATGATCGGAATCGCCGGCTTTGGAGGATAGGTTCCTCCGGCATGAGGTATGGGCAAACTCGTGCGGTGAAGCTTCCGCACGCTCTCCGCCTTCTTTCGCGCATACTCGACGAGCGAAGCATTTATTGCTTGTTTCGCCTCGAATACGGCATAAACGCTTTCGGCCGGAACAATGGTCTGTCCCTGATAGCGAAAAATAAACGGCGAGTACTGCCGATCGAAAATCGCCACGTCGATTTGTTCACTGAAATTTCCCTGGCTGTCCACGATGAAGGCCGTATCCGCCTGATACCTTTGCGGGAGATACGTTTGCAGCAATTCGAGCCAGACTCTCTCGCTTGCATCGCCTTTTGTGCCGGGATGGGCGAAGGACCTTCTGCAGGTCTCGAGTTTCTGCTGAATATCTTCATGAAGACCCGAAAGAAGCTGCGGTAGAGACCAATTTTTCATACAAGACCATCCTTAAAAGGCGGCGTGGGTTGCATTTGGAGCACGATTTCCAGCGCCTTGGAGGCCGTCACTGGGTGCCTTGGGTACGCGTCCAGGACGATTGCCGGAAGAAGACGCTGGGTGAGATCGGAAAACGTGAAACCGTAATCTCGACCCTTCTGGGGGCCACTAGGTTCGAAGCAAATTCCCGTTCTTTATCCATAGCAGAGAGAACCCAGAGTCGTATGA
>BNWD01000131.1 GCA_025998575.1 Alphaproteobacteria bacterium
TTATTAAACTTTTATTGATAAAGTAAATAAAGGAAGATATTTGCAGTTTATTGGAGGTTTATGTTTATTCGAATATTGGTGAGCGTGTTCATATTGAGCGTTGCTCAATTAAGTTTCGCTTCAAATAAGATGATTTTAAGATTAGGTTCTGCTCCTCATAATTTTTATGAGCAGATTAATCAGTATGACAATTCTTATGATGATTTTACTTCTGGAAGATATAGGGATAAGTTAGCAAGGCTTGGAATTCCAATGTCGCACGTTTGGCATAATTACTACATTTGTGATGGATATATCAATTGCATTTGCGAAAATCATAAAGAGGACTTCCAATTCCTTGTTAATCAAAAAAAATGCGGAGAGTATGCGAGAGTTATTTCTAGTTTCAATTCTGATCATTTCTGCGATAATGTTCAAATGGCGTTGCGTAAATATGGCGCTTCTGGCCTAAATCTAATCATAACAGATGACAGAACAACGAAATATATCACTAACGAAGAATCATATAAATCACTTTTAAACTTGCTGAATATTGGCGGTGAATTGGTATTGACAGATCTTGATGAAGACTATGAATCTCAATATGGTTATGTTCATATGGCGAAACCAAAATCTTTAAAAGATGAAGCTGTAATCAGCGCAAATGATATTTTGGACGATACAATATGGAATCTTTCACAAAAATACAAAATATCTTATGACAACTTAAGAAACGATTATCGGAATTCTCTATCGTCGAATGATGAATTGTCAAAATTGTCGAATGCTGAAAAAAAAGATCTTAAAGCAAAAAAGCTTGCAGTTCAAAGGGCATTTAACGAATCGCGAAGAACGATTGTTGATGATATTTTCAATCCTAAGCAATTTCCTAATGGGACTCGTTATACAGAGAATTTATTTGGAAAAGATTTTGAGATTACTTTTCGCACAAATGCTTATCTATGCTTTTTCAAGAACAAGCTTGCAAAATATTTATATAGCCTTGGCAATCCTGGGAAATTGAGCGACCACAGATTTGTTGTGCTCACGAGATTAAGCTAAATTTTTTTTATTTTAATGGAGGGTTATTATGATATCGAAAATATTATCTTGCGCTATTTTTATAAGCGTATTGCAAACAGGATCTTGTCTTGCATTGCAAAATTTCTTTGTTGCCAGAATCGGTTCTGTTCCTGATAGCGATCAATAGAGCAATTTTCAAAAATGAATAGGTTCTTTTTATAGAAAATTCTTTCTTTAAATTAATAGAATTTTTATATATTATTTGCGATATTTCTTGCGCAATTTTTAAGTTTTTATGTGTAAAATTTTTTCTTATTTCTCCTTGTTTTGTTAAGAAAATTTCATCTATATTTTCCAATTTAAAATTTTCACTTAAGAATTCTCTCTGCTCATCAGAAAGCTCCATTT
>BNWD01000132.1 GCA_025998575.1 Alphaproteobacteria bacterium
TAGATTGTTTTATTATTTTCGAACTGAATTCTGCTTCAATTGGGATGTTAAAAAAGGTTATTGATTTGAAGGGTGACGTTGCTGTTTTGGATTTGGGCACAGACACGATTTGCGCCTCTATTGCTAGGTTTAAAAACAAGAAATCGGATGTGATTTCATTGAATTCCGAAAACGAAGTCAGAGTAGCAGGAGTTGGATATCAATTGGCTAAGGGCATCAAAAAGGGCGCGATAACGAATCTCGATGAGCTCGAGGACTCGCTCTTGAACGCCATTTCAACTGCAGAAAAGGAAGCGCAAAAGTCGATCAAATCGCTCTTTATAGCCCTCCCATCGTGGGCCTTCGAATCTAAAGCTATAGGTAACGCAATAGACATTGGCCAGCTTCCTGTAGACGATATTCACATCAATTCGCTATTAAATTTCGACATTTCAGAACATGCCTCCGATTCTATGGAAATCATTCACATCTTTCCAGTTTCATATTCCATAGATGAAAACGACGGCATTCAAGACCCGCTCGGAATGGTCGGTAACAAATTATCAGTTGTCTTTCACGTTTTGACTGCCAAATCCTCATTGGTCAGAAACCTCAAAAATTGCCTGAATCGGAATAATATAGAAGTTGAGGGATTTGTCAACTCTACATATGCATCCGGCCTGTCTGTTTTGCTGAAAGAGGAAACAACATCCGGCATAACTCTCATAGATATCGGTGGTTCCAGCAGTTCTGTCGCATGCTATTTGGACGGCAAATTGCTCTATCTAGGAACTGTCCCTCTGGGCGGAAACAGCATAACAAGAGATATCTCAACAATACTTCGAACGTCTCTTTCAAACGCAGAAAGACTCAAGATTCTTTATGGAGTATCCTCTGGTGTAATAGTAGATGACGAACAAATTTTAGTCTCCAAACTTGACGAATACGGCGAGGAACACATCCAAAACGTATCCAAAATTATGTTAGATTCGATTGTCTGCGCACGCCTAGAAGAGATTCTGAACCTTATACAAAATCATATTTCTGAATGCGGAGCCGACAAATCTATATACCAAAAAATCGTCATCACGGGAGGTGGCAGCCGCATTTCAGGGTTAAGTGAACTCATCAAAGCGAAAAGGTTCTTCGCAGATTCATCTGTCAGACTCGGCAAACCAATAGGCACAATTGGTTCTCACGACTTTGTACAATCAGCATCATTCGCCACAAGCTCTGGAATCGTACTCTACTATACCAACGAGTTTCTAAATAACACCATCTCTCAACTCACTAAAAAATCACTCTGGAAAAGCATCTCTTCTTGGCTCAGACGAGGGGATTGAGCTGTCATATAAAGAGCTGCTTTGTTAAATATCTATATATTTTTACAAACCTATTTTTCTAAATTATTCGTTTTTTCATCAGCAAC
>BNWD01000133.1 GCA_025998575.1 Alphaproteobacteria bacterium
TAAGCTTATGTATATCACATTTGCATTTAGGATATGTTGATTTTTACTACTCTCATAAAGATATTTTAAGTCAATATATCTGGTGGACAACAAGCTCACGAAATAGTTACGAATTTATGACTATCTGATAAATTTATCAAAGCCGTAGCTAGTTGGCAATCCATGATTAGAATCAGCCTGATTTTTTAGTTGACGATCCCATAAACGGAGTGATATCATATAGATATCAGCACAGCTTTGCTGATGATTTTCAAAAAATTTAATCAAAAAAGATTCATATTAGTAAAAAATGAATACGATTATAGAGAAGTCTTAGTTTAGAGAGCTAGATGTTGCTATTTTGAAGTGGAATTTGAGACTGGAAAGTGATTTAGAAGACGAGTATTTGTCTAGAATTATCGATATGGCTACAGAGGTTTTCGAGAACGAAACAGGTAAATCGTTTCTGAAAGAAGTATAGATATGTTTGTAATAATTACTCTTTGAAGATATGCCTTCATATGCAACCTGTTGTGGAGGCTTGTTCTGTAACAAGCACGGATAAGAAGCCGAATTCGAGTCGAAAGCAGAATATATTATTGTAAGAAATGTGGAGCCTCCTGTTGAAATTGAATACATTGCAGGTATTTGTGACGATCTTGATAATGGACAGAAGAATATTCAGCTGGCTCTTCTTCAGATGGCAAAGAGTATTTATGACGGAAACGATATTGCAATAAATTCTTACAAAACACTATCTATTTCGTGAAATTATTTGGAAGAAGAAAATTAATAATCCGATATTCGTTATTGCCACAAGCAAGCGTGGTTTTCGCTCAGTTCTAATTAAAGTCAAACTCAAGCCAAAATATGGGCTTGAGTTTGTCAAAAGAAACAAGAGCTTCTGTAACAGCTATGCCTTGTGCTTCAGACATTGGAAATATGTTTGAACTAATCATACTCAAACCGCCAGCCAAATTTATTCAAACTAATTTCTCTGCTATAAACTTGGAGAAATAATATATACGAAATTAAATCCCAACTCAAACCTATCAAGAATAAGTTTCTGAGAGAAATCGTGAGGACTGTGTTAGAAAGTGCTGGAATTGTCAACCAGTTACGGCTTTGCTGTCCCGCTCATCTGCAAGCTACAGAGTTTTAAATCAAAAAGAATATCCTATGTATTATCAATCTCTTGTAATTGAATTCGCAGATACTTTCCTATTGTTATATCACTAACATTTTCAACAGTTTTTGTTCCATAATTACCAGATATATACAGATTTGTTAACACCTTCTTAATGCTTTTATGGTAAATGCCTCCTTCCATTTAGGCTTTAAGCATAAGATTATGCATATCACATTTGCATTTAGGATATGTTGATTTTTTCTACTATCATAAAAATATTTTTGTGCCAA
>BNWD01000134.1 GCA_025998575.1 Alphaproteobacteria bacterium
GAAAACGAACGCAAATTAACCTATGGCGATGTTTTGCGTAGATTCGAGCGGGAATTTTCTTACTATAACTTCGACGTCGCATCCGTTGATATTTTGCTGAACCACTTCAACGATTGCGAAAAAGAATGCCAGAAATTACTGGCTCACAACCTAGTCATGCCTGCATACGAACAATGCGTCAAGGCCAATCATTACTTCAACTTACTCGACGCCCGCGGAGTCGTCTCCGTGACTGAACGGGCCGGCTATATCGCTCGCGTCCGAACACTCGCAAAAGCCTGCTGCCTGTCCTGGGCAGAATCTGTATAACTTGTTGGAATTGTTAACTATTTACGCTAATGACAACAGTCTAGCTTATCAACAAGCAATCTAACGGAAAGCTCCAACATTCTTTTTGATTAATGTAATATCTTAGCACTAAGTTGTAAGACTCTACTAAACATGTTTCTGATTTTGTAACTATGTGGTTATAAATTTTAGTAGTCATTTCAATGAATTGCCATCTACAGAGCTTAATTCAAACGACATAAAACAGAGCCAATTCCAGTGTGGCTCGTCAATCAATTACGGCTTTGATATTCAAGTAAGGTGTAATCTATAGACTTTTAAAACAAAAAAGAGAATCAGAAGAAGCACATTTGTATTTATATATCTCTCATAATTGATTTTGCGCATACTTTCTTATTATAAGTATCACTAATATTTTAGACAAAATATCTTTGTATACATAATTTCCATATCAACAAAACCTTCTTTCTTAAATATTATGTTTTTTAGACTTGTTCTATAAACACATTTCTCCTATATTTAGGAATCCATACAAAAGGTAAATAACCCTAAAACCATGATGAGAATTTCTTTGAGCCTCTAGATTATGGATAGAGACATTTATTTCGTTATTCTATATTATAACAGATCAATATCACGGCCGCAAGTGATAGCGTTTTTCGTTTCGCTATGATAAAAAAATAAAATTAGTCCTAAGACCCTATTCACAGTGCATCCGAAGATATTTATGATTAATTATAAGACACGCTATCTTAGTTATTAAATTTAGATTTTAAAATCCAAACGTTGAGCGCAAATTTTAACAAATATTTTTTCACATTTTCGATCTTCAGTTGACTCTTTGTGAATAATCATTTCCAATGACCTCTTAATCCATATGAAAATAATTAACGATTATTGTAAACAAAGCTAAATTTAATGAGTAGTGATAGCGACGAAAGCCATAAAAGTAGCTCATGCATAATCTTCTGCATTATCAAAGCTTAACTGCGCTTTCTATTCTATATAATGTCGTTTATTCTGTCTGAATTGTACGTTTTATAGGTAACAAACTTGATATTCATATGGAATAATCTTCATTCGACGGGCTTGGAATCGTGTGTTTGGGC
>BNWD01000135.1 GCA_025998575.1 Alphaproteobacteria bacterium
GGACTCCATTCCTCTGCCTCTAAACAATTAATAAAAACAACAACAACCGCTATTATCTTCAATAAAATATTCATAGCTTCTCCCCAAGCTTTTTAATATATCTCCTTATTTATAGAATATCGATTAAGTTTTAAAATAGTTTTTTCAAAGTCAACAAAACGCAATTTTCTAAGGCTTTGTTAAATTTGCGAATTTATTGAGCTATTTTCTGCAAATTATAAATACAAAGCCAGAATTGTAATAATTTTATTTTAATGCTTTTTTAGTTCGTAACGCAATTATATCAAAGATATTTCATATTTTCCACGTTGTGTTTTTCAAAGAATTGTGGGAAAATCTCAAAAAAAAAGAGGTGAATATGGCGAAGCTTTATTTTTATTATTCAGCGATGAATGCTGGAAAAACGACGAAATTGTTGCAAAGCAGTTTCAACTATAAAGAAAGAAACATGGAGGCCTTGCTATATACGTTCAGATTCGATAACAGGTTTGGAGCCGCGAAAATCTGTTCAAGGATTGGTATATCTAGCGATGCGAACACATTTGATAATGCTACGGTTTTATTTGACAATATCAGCGCGAAATTATCGAAAAACACTTCCTGCGTATTAGTTGACGAGGCGCAATTTTTGACCAAAAACCAGGTTAGCGATTTATGCAAAGTCGTCGACAATTTGAATATTCCGGTTTTGACTTATGGTCTGAGAAGCGACTTTTTGGGCGCTCCTTTTGAAGGTAGCCTATATCTTCTTCTCTGGGCAGATGAGCTCGTTGAAATCAAAACTGTTTGTCACTGCGGAAAAAAAGCCACAATGAATGCCAAGTTTGACCTCAACAAGAAAATTGTCCGAGCCGGAGACCAAATAGACATTGGCGGAAACGAAAAATACATCTCACTATGCCGAAAACATTATATTGAAGGATGCATTGAGTAGCCAAATTATAACTTTTTGCGGTTTAATAATTTTCTAAATCTGATACTTTGTTTTTATATAAACATGATTTTTCTTCTTTTTGGGCAGGTATTTGGGAGCGTCAACCAGTTACGGTTTTGATAAAATTTATCATAGCGAAGCGAAAAACTCTGTCGTTTGGTGTAGTGATGGTGAGATAAATGTTACTATCAATAACTTCCTAAAATAATAAAAACCGTTGGCAACAGAATTATTTAGAGAATATTCTAATATAAAAAAAGAAGGTTTTCTAGTAGGAGAAATTATGCCACAATAGCTATTTTGTGGAAAATGTTAGTGATACTATAATAGGAAGGCATGTATAAACTCAGTTGCAAGAGATGGATAAAATTGTTCTAAAATTCTGTCTATTGCTACAGTGGGTGGCCCTATAATAGCGCAAAGTATAGAGCAAGCAAGTGCTCCCTA
>BNWD01000136.1 GCA_025998575.1 Alphaproteobacteria bacterium
GAACTGTCGCGTCTTTTATCTTTATCATTCGCTGCGAGAAGAAAACCATCGCCATCAAAAATCCAATAATAACAGCGGCCACAAAACCAAAATATATTGCGATTATTAAGGTCGAAAAGAAAATATAGCAATCGTTGCTCTTTATATTGAAATAATACGCGAGCTTTTTGTTGAGCAAATCGGAAACCGCATAACAAATCAAAATGCTGGAAATGCAATACACCGGAATGTATTTGAGAATACGAGAGCTGAACAAAATGAAACAATAGCTAAGCACCGCGATAATGATTAGCGAGATGATCGTTTTTGATCGTTGAGCAATGTTTTTCAATGAAAACAAAGTGTTTGGCGCAATGAACAATCCGCCGCAAATTATCGAAAAGAAGTTAGCAATTCCAGTTGAAACAAGCTCTATGTTAGTTTGCAATCGCCTGTCTCCAGTTATTGAAGAAGAAACGTTCGTGCAGAAACATGTTTCCGCAGCGATAACAATGGCTATAGCGAATGCATAATTCAAACAGTTTATCAAAAATGTTTGAGATGGAATTTCTCTTGACGTGTTGAATATAGTGTCTATTGTGCCGTTCGCCATGAATTCAGAACCGATAGTTTTCAGGTTCAAGAGCCCCGGAATATATCCGCAATCTGCGCAATAAGCAACAGCACAGCCAAGCGCAAGGTATAAGACGAAAACAAACATATTTCTGAAAAATATTCGAAGAGCGGCAAGCGGCAGAAAAAACGCCGCCGCCGTCAATATATTGTGTCCTGTCGCATCTCCAATGTTTGATTTAAACAATTCGAAATTATAAACAAGACTTTGAGAAGATTGAATTGTATTTAGATCTAAGATATGTTGAATTTGATTTATTATGATTGAGAATATAACATAAACATAAAGCGCCGAAACGAACGCATATGATATATGCTTCAAAACAGAACTCAGCCTGAAAAGCCCGCATGCGATCAAAGCTATCGAAACGAAAACAGAGACAAACAGCAGCCCCTTAAACTGGTATTTTGCGATAATTTCAAAAGTTATGACGCATAGCGGAAGCGAAACCGTGCTTATTTGATATTTCGATCCACCAAACAATGTCGAAACAACAGCTCCGACTGCGCAAGCTATAACGCCAGGAACAACAGAACATCTGCAAAAGAAAGAGAAAGAGAGCATCAGTGGGAATATTATAAAGAATATCTTTACGCCTGAGAATATGTCGTTCAGCAAGAATAATGTTGAATATCTCTCCAAATACATATTAAGAAACGCCGGACATAACTCCAGTTTTCTCATGAATTTCAGATTGTTTACAAATTTTCTGCTCAGCCTCATATTCACAATTGTCCCTCATCCACTCTATATAAT
>BNWD01000137.1 GCA_025998575.1 Alphaproteobacteria bacterium
ATTATATGCGCCTAATTGCAAACCGTTTAGCCAAGAGATTGTAAGAATACACAGGAGTGGAGGAGAGTTGTTGGCGAAATTTCATTTGCCGTTCCTTAATGTGGAAAAGGCGACTAGCATAGCTCATGGGAATTTGCACGATTTAAATATGATTGTTGCCAATGATGGTAGTATAGTTTTTATTGATTTTGCCAATACTCTCTTAATTATAGTATCACCAGCACTTTGATAGTTTTCGCAAAATAGAGTTGCGGAATATTTACCATTTATATTTAGAAATTCATACATAACGCCACACAATAGTTAAACCTGATGAGTTTTTCTTTTCAAGATCATTTTTTCCATAAAAAATTCACAGGCTTGTTAACACTTTATTAATGTTTTTCTGCTATAAGAACTCCATCCATAACCACAGCCCACCTCGGAGATTTCCGTAACTCATTCTCTTTATGCTTTAAGCATAAGTTTATGCATATTACATTTGCATTTAGGATATGTTGATTTTCACCAGAATCACAAAAATATTTATTTGTCAAGAGTTATATATGCGTGGTGTGGGCCAGTTATGATTTTGATAAACCGCTCATGCGTATATGCACTGTCCATTTCTTGTAATTGAGTTTGTGCAGGTACCTTTTTATTATAGTATCGCTAGTTATTATAGTATCGCTAGTATTTCTACAACAGTTTTTGGTTGTAATTACAAGCTGCATTTAGAAATCCATTTTTTTCACAAGAAATTCACAGGCTTGTTAACACTTTATTAATGTTTTTCTGCTATAAGAACTCCCTCCTCGGGGAACTACCTTACTCCTTTCACATTTTCATTTATGATATGTTGATTTCCACCTCACTAATAAAAATATTTCTGTGTCAATACTTTTATAAACTACAGAATTCCCCAAAAGTATTTCAATTCATATTGAAAAAGGAGAAAAAATGAATATTTTATCAAAACTAACTATGCTTGTAGGGAACCGGTTATGGAGCGTTGCAATATAGCAAGATGTTTGCGAATATTAGTGAGATGAGTTTGTATGAATATGTGTAAGCGCTGTTATGGCCGCAAATAGTTGCCAAGCCCACCAATTTAAGAGTTAGCTTGACTTCTGAAACTATCACTGCTAACTGGAAAATATTGCTGAGTTCTCACATAATTGAAGTTAAATCACTGGTGAAGATGTTCAATAAAGGCGTGTTTACTATCATTGATAGCGTTGTTTAAATTCTGAAGCGTATTAGTAATTGGAAAACGCTGATTGTTTCTGATAGCATTAGTTCGGTTATTATTATCGAGAATACACATGATCGAAATTAAATCCCTGACGAAGACATTCAACAGAGGCAAATTGACTGCGTTGGACAGAG
>BNWD01000138.1 GCA_025998575.1 Alphaproteobacteria bacterium
GTTAACAAATAATATGCTATCCTATATTTAGGTGGCGCACTATATTATGGAGGTAATATGAAAAAGAATTTATGTTTGTTAATTGTTATGGGGGGTCTTTGCTCTAATTGCTATTCTCAAGAAATTATTATGGGCAATTATACTGTTCAGAATGACAGATCACAAACTCCTATGAGCGGTTATGCTGTTCAGAATGACAGATCACAAACGCCTATGAGCAATTGTGCTGTTCAGAATGTCAAACTGCTGAGAAATATCCCAGAAGGAACGCTCATTATTCAACAAGGAACTACGATGCACATAACAGGCGATCCGATGTATGAAACAATACTTATGGAGCAAGGCTCAACGATTATTTGCGATTTTTCATGCTATGAAAATATCACCAAATTTTATTTTGAAACTCCTGTAGGAATAGGGTTTACAGTTTCAAGAGAACAATTCCGCAAAATAAATAAAGATGAAAATCAAGTGCGTATATCCGTTAATTCAGATACTCTATTAACAATTAAATCGGATAAAGCGCAACAAAGCTTGGAGTGGTCGAAACAATAGCAAACCGTTATTAACTTGACGAATTATAAGCGGCGCCTTAAAACGCCGACTTATACTTGTGTCACACTATTTATGGAGGTAATATGAAAAAGAATTTATGTTTGTTAATTGTTATGGGGGGGGGTCTTTGCTCTAATTGCTATGCTCAAGAAATTATTATGACTAATTGTAGAAAACCTAGCGCTACAGTGAAATTTATTCCAATAGGCGCGCTCGTTGTTAAAAACGAAACCGCGACGTGCATAAAAGGCAAGACCCCATATAACAAAATAATTATGTAGCCTAACTCTAAGTTTATTTGCTATCTGCAATACTATGAAACGATTGCCAGGTTTCATTTTAATAATGTGGGAATAGCGTTTACAGTTTCAAGAGAACAATTCTACGGAGCCAATAAAGACAAAGAGAAAAATCAAGTGAGTATACGATCTCCTTCAGAGACGACAATAATAATTGATCTGCTTGGGGAAATGGTATACTCAGATCAGGCAGTTAAAAACTGAGCAGAAATATGCGAAACACTGGACGAATTATAAGTGGAGCTCTAAAACGTAGGCTTATAACAACACCAGATTCAGCTATAACAAGGGCTACAACTGACGCCTTGAAAGAGTCTATATTCAATGTTTTGCAACACAGATTTTGCATAAATTTTAAGCAAATTCTAGCAATAGACTTATTTGCTGGCTCTGGATCCATGGGGATCGAAGCGATATCTCTTGGCGCTCAAAAAGCGATCTTTTTCGAGAAGAACAGATTTGCTGCGAACTGCATAATGAGGAATCTAGAATCA
>BNWD01000139.1 GCA_025998575.1 Alphaproteobacteria bacterium
TATATAAAATAGTGTTTCGTGTAGTATTATTATCTGCTATGATTAGAGCCAGAAATAGCGTTGAAGAAATTATATTTTGGGAGAAATTGAAATGAAAAGAAAACTTATAACGAGTATATGCTGTTTTTAGGCGCATTTTGTATGACAGCGAAAGCATGAGCTCAAGTTACGCACTCCAACTCTTGCTATATATGACCAAAGTAATCTGCCGAATATATGCACAGAATCTGCGAAAGCTCTTTTTGATTTAGAGAAAATTAAATGTATTTCATTTATGAAAGACTTTGATGTTAAAAACTGCTTCTGACAGATTTTTGCAGTAATGATGAGATTTTTACGTTTATTAGCCCCATTTTTTATGGCGCTAACAATCCATTTCAAGAGTAGAACAGCAAGTTTAAATATTCAAAAAGGTTTTTATGTTATTGGAAAGCTGCATCAAATGGATCTATGTGGCTATGATTTCTCTTAATTAGCTGTTTACACTATTGTGAACAATGCTTGTATAATTGGTTGCAATTTAACAGTAAAAATCTTAGGGGTTTGCATGTATTGGGATCTATATTATTAAACGATAATGCTCATTAGTCCTTGCTCACATGTAGTGAAAACGATCTACCGAAAACTGAAGAATTATTGAATTTTTGCGCGATAATGTTTTCAAATGTGTTCGTCTTTGGGCTTCGGCTTATGTATTATAGCGGCAAACCATTTTCTGAAATTAATGGAGAAATTCAAACTACTTTCAATTTACTTTCTAAAATTGATTTTTTCAATATATCTGATCCTACAGAAAGAAAAATTGCTAATGACGCAAATTGGCAAAAAAATGTCTTATTGTGTTGGAAATGCTTTTTGCTAAGATTGGCAACAGAACATCTAGAAATGAGAAAACTCGTCAGGACTGAAAAACGACACTATGATAGATGCTCTTAATCTTCTTTTTTCAAAACTCGGATATTAATTTACTCCAAAACCGCGTGATATATCCTGTTCGGTTTTTTGGTCCTGCTCTCTGATAAAGTAAACGAGAATCGACCAATATGTGTTGCAGATGCGATAGTAACATTCTTCCGATTCCTGAATAGACAGAGAGCGCGTCTGAATGGAAGAGGCAAACAAAAAAGATCCCTAAATAGATAAATCCACTCAATAGTAAGCTACATAGTTTTAAATCAAAAAAATAATCAGAAGAAGTTTACTCATATTTATCAATCTCTTGCTAATTTGTTTTGTGGCTTTAGTATGATCAATTCGAACATATTTCCAAGGTCAGAAGAGCATTGCATAGCGTTCATAGAAGCCAGTGTTTCTAAGCATTCCTTAAACTTCTCAAAGCTAGTT
>BNWD01000140.1 GCA_025998575.1 Alphaproteobacteria bacterium
AAGTCTTCAAGTTATGGATAGCTACATTTATCTCGTTGTTCTATATTATAACAGTTCACAATTTTTACCACAAACGACAGTTCTTTTCGCTACACTCTGATAAACGTTATCAAGCCGTAATTAGTTGGCAACCAATCTTCGAATGTTTATTACGATTATCGTATTCCACAATTGCAAAATACCATTTTATGATTTCCAATTGTATATGCTTTTCCGTTAATACAAGTTCTGAATGCTGGCGAATAGAGTTGCCATTTGATTTAACACACTACACAACAATATTACAAATCCAGTTTTTACAATATATAATTGCGCAGATAGCATATGCATATTTTATGACTCTATAATTGCAACCTTTTTACCGTGCATTCTGCATTACAAAGCTTTTGTAATTAGCAATGTTTTCAACAGTTAAATAGCAGCACAAAATTGTCAATACCTATATTATCAGATTTTTATTGAAAACTAGATCTAAACTTTATTTTTCGCATTTTCAGTATGTAAACGTAAAAGGATAGAACAATTTTTAACAATATATGTGTCTAACGAATTAGTTGAGAAAATTACAGATAATCATTTGTATATTGAAGAAGTATAATTTAATGAAAATTCATGCTATTTGTGGATAGATGTGACTTGCATCAACGTTAATGCAGGACAAATGTTCCTCCAAGCTTGTTGAAGAAATGTTATATCATCTGGATTTTAAGGAAATTAAAAGGTTGAGCGCCAATAAAGCATACGATTCAAAGAGAATTAGAAACTTTTTAAATCTTAACGATATCTATCCGGAAATTCCGAATAAAAAAAATCGCTGTTAATTTTTGATAAAATAGTATGCAAACGACGATATCAAATAGAGATCCATTCCCAAAAGCCAAAAGAAATAGACGATTATGTATGCGATTTAACAAACTCAAGCTTTGCTTGACTTTGACTTCATTAGAACTGAACGAAAACCACGCGTGCTTGTGGAAATAATGAATAGCTGAATATACTACTGGTACCTTTTCTGGCTCATCGCATATACCTGCAATATATTCAATTTCAACAGGAAGTTCTGTATCTTGTACAATAATATATTCTGTTTTCAATTCGAATCTCAGCTTCTTATCCGGACTTGTTACAGAACAAGTCTCCACAACTGGTTGCATAGGAATGCATATCTTTGAAGAATAGTCATTACAAACATATCTATACTTCTTCTTTAAAATTGATTTACCTGTTTCATTTTCAAAAGTTTCAGTAGCTATATCGATAATTCTAGACAAATACTCGTCTTCTAAATTCGTCTTTAGTCTCAAATTACACTTTAAAACAGCAATATCTAACGCTCTAAATTG
>BNWD01000141.1 GCA_025998575.1 Alphaproteobacteria bacterium
ATTTTATACAGTCTTCGTCTAATAGTCGATTTTCGTGAGATACAAGCCGAAGGCTGGAGCTGTTGGTCCGGCTTGCGTTCTGTCTGCGGACTCCAGCAAATACTTTATATATTCCGGATTTTTCGCGCCAATCCCGATCTCCTTCAATGTCCCGACCGTGATCCTGACTTGGTTGTGGAGGAAGGATTTAGCGGAAATTTTAACTATTATGAGATCGCCTTTTCTTGAAACCTCAACATTCGAAATTGTGCGAACAGGATTCAAGGCGGAGCACTGCGAGGATCTGAAAGCGTTGAAATTATGCGTTCCACGCAGAAATTGAGCCGCAAAATTCATAGAATTTTCATCAATTTTTCGCCTAATATTCCAAACTCTGCCCTCATATATTGGAGAGTTCACATTTCGATTGAGAATGACATATTTATAATGCCTCATTTTTGCGGAAAATCTTGCATGAAAATCATCTGAAACTTCTGTTGCCTCAAGAACACGTGCGCCGCTTTGCAACATATTCGCGTTTATAGCTATATGAAGTCTCAACAGATTGTTTTTCCATTTTTCGGTGAGTTTTTCATCTGCGAGCTCTAAATGGGCAATTTGTCCAGTCGCATGAACTCCAGTGTCTGTTCTTCCGGCTCCATAAAGCTCAGGCATAAGCGCGTCTCCGAAAACGTTGCAAATCGCTCGTTCTATCGTTTCCTGAACAGAAATACAATCTCTCTGCTTTTGCCAACCACAGAATTTTGTCCCGTCGTATTCAATCAACAACTTGACTCGCATCAGCATTTAGTGTTATACTGTTTAAGTAGCCTGGATTTCTCTCGTGACCAGTCTCTTTTCTTCTCAGTATCTCTTTTATCAACGAGGTTTTTTCCTTTTCCGAGTGCGATATTGAGCTTCAGGAAGCCTTTGTGATTGAAATACATGCTCATAGGAACGATCGTGATTCCTTTTTGCTGAATTGCAACGATGAATTTGCTCCGCTGAGTTTTATGCAAAAGCAGAGTTCGAGGCCGCCTAGGCTCGTGATTGTTATAGCTCGCCTGTTTATAAAGCGCGATGTCCGAATTGAACAAAAACAAATCCGGTTGGCCCTCCATGACGCCAACATACGCCTCATTTATGCTGACCTTCCCTTCTCTGATCGATTTGATTTCAGAGCCTGTCAAAATCACTCCAACCTCTAGAGTTTCCAGTATTTCATAATCAAACTTAGCGCGCCTATTTTTCGCGACTATTTTAAAATTTTCGTTTTTCTTCGCCATACCGAAAACTCCTGCTCACTCACGGCTGAACTGTTTTGGCTGGGGCACCAGGATTCGAACCTGGGA
>BNWD01000142.1 GCA_025998575.1 Alphaproteobacteria bacterium
TCTCTATCTTTTTGGACGTCGTTTCTCATAAGGATATACGCCTGGATGAACCTATTGAGCTATCACGGAATCGTGAACTCGTTCCTCATAAAAATCGGGCTCATAAACAGCCCAATACACTTCATCGGCAATTATTATGCTGTCTGCCTCGGAATGATATTCTGCTACACTCCGTTCATGATATTTCCAATATATTCCGTTCTGAACAAAATGGATAAATCATGCCTTGAAGCAGCACACGACCTCGGATGCCACCCGACAAAAGCGTTTTGGAAAATAACAATACCATTCTCAATGGCAGGCGTCATCTCAGGCTGCGTGTTAGTCTTCTCAGCATCAATAGGCGAATTCGTCATACCGGAATTGCTCGGCAGCCCAGAAACACTCACAATTGCACGCGTCATCTGGCTCGAATTCTTCAATAATCTAGACTGGCCAATGGCCTGCTCCCTCTCAATTTCAATCATGTTATTCATCATCCTACCAGTCTTCCTCTTTCAGAAAAAGGTAAAAATTTGGTGAAGGCTTCACTATTGATTTGCATTTCGAAAATTTTAAAATTTCTTGGCTAAAAAAGCATTTTAGACTTTTTGTAGTTGGCGTGATATTCATGAAATATGAAAATAGGGCGTTTTGAAAAGTGTTGTATATTGATGTGTATTTCGGTTAATATTAGCCAATTTTTAAATGATAATTATTGGCTTTGTTTTGATAATATGCTTGGCTTACTTGTAAATGAAATATGGAAAATTAGTGATTGACAACCGCCAACGTAACCGGTTGTCAAACAGCTTTTCTCTCCGATTTAATAAAATAAGCTCTGCAATTATTACAGCAGCAATTATCAGGCATTTTGCATGTTTGAAAGCTTGTGTTTTAGTTACGATAGCTTAAGACGTAAACAAGATCGAAAATCAATTAATTTCGAAATCTCAATTAGGTAAGATTTGTCCAAATATAGAAAACCTCATTTTTGCAATACATACCTTGGCTTAGCTCACAATAATTTTCATTACGTGAATGTTTTAAGCGGAGAAGATAGTCAGTTTTCGTTATTGATTTATGCAACTCCGGAAAAGGCATTATATATTTTGATATATGGAGATTGTTTTTTGATACCATACTTGATTACTTATACAATAATTCAGAAGACGAGAATTTTGAAATCAGCAAATACCTGCTGTATTTACTAAATGAGCACATGAATTACTGCAATGTTTTTATATATACTATTGCTACCTTTTTTTAAGAACTAAGAAGTCGTACTCTATAAAACTTAATAGCAGCGAAACTATAAAAACTAAAAGCGTGAAATGCTATATAAT
>BNWD01000143.1 GCA_025998575.1 Alphaproteobacteria bacterium
TTGAAATTGATAGCCCATAGAGGGCGATTGATGCAACAATTGCCTTCTGGGGGAGTAATGTTTGCAGTGATGGCGACGGAAGATAGAGTACGCTATGCGATCGCATCTTACCCTAATGAAGTTGCGATCGCAGCGATTAATGGTTCGCAAAGTATTACAATCTCTGGAAAAAGTGAAACTGTAGAAAAAGTTATTGCGAGTTTAGAAGGGACTAAAGCCACAAAGTTAAACGTTTCTCATGCTTTTCATTCGCCTTTGATGCAGCCAATGTTGGATCAATTTGCTCAAATTGCTCAAGACGTAACTTATTACCCGCCGCAAATTGATTTAATTTCTAACGTTACGGGGAAAAATATAACCGAGGAAATAGCTAATCCTGAATATTGGTGCAAGCATATTAGCCAAAGCGTGAAATTCTCCGAGAGTATGGCTTGCTTGTACGAGCAAGGTTATAGAGTATTTTTAGAGATTGGTGCTAAACCTATTTTGTTAGGTATGGGGCGCAACTGTTTACCCCAAGAAGACAATTTATGGTTGCCAAGTTTACGCCCACAAGTGGAAAACGAACAACTTTTACAGAGTTTAGCAGAGCTTTATGTCCGAGGATTAAAGGTAAATTGGGCGAATTTTGAGCAAAATTTAGGGAATATCGTTGATTTACCCAGCTATCCCTTTCAACGTCAGCGTTATTGGTGGCAAGGCGCTAAATTAAAAAGTCAGTCAAGTGTTACAACTCATCCCTTATTAGGGCAAAAACTATCTCCTACAAATTTTGAATCGATAGTTAGTCAAGATTCGCCAGCTTATTTAAAAGATCATAGCTTTAATAATCAACCAATCTTCCCAGCTACAGCTTACCTAGAAATGGCTTTAGCGGCGGGGTTTGGAGTTTTTAAGTCAGAAAAGCTAGTAATTGAAAACTTCTCTATCTCAAAACCTTTAATTTTGACCCAAACCCCAGCGAAAGTACAGCTAATTCTTACTCCCAAGGATAGCGGCTATGTTTGGCAAATATTGAGTTTTAACTCTAAGAGCGATTCTTGGTTGCTTCATGCTGAGGGATACATAACAGTAGATAACTCTACTACTGAAGCAATATTACAAGCAAAATGCGAAGCTCTGCGTGCGCCCTTGCGCTATCGCACTATCTCCGTTACAGACTATTACCAACAAGTTAAACAGCAAGGATTGGAATATGGTAAGAGTTTCCAAGCCATTACAGAGCTTTGGGTTGGGGAAAAAGCAGCTAAAGGTAAAATTGAGCTAACCTTAACCGCCGAAAACTATCAATTTCAC
>BNWD01000144.1 GCA_025998575.1 Alphaproteobacteria bacterium
GCTCAACTCCTTTAAATTCAGTCGCTCTCGACAATGCGCCTGCGTTGAAACAAAGACATTATAATTTTTTGGCTTATTTCAACGCTTTGGTTGAAGCTATCGTGAGCCCAACAACAACGCTCGCGCCAGCCATTTTCAATGCTTTTGCGCATTCATTCAGCGTTGTTCCAGTTGTCATCACATCATCGATCAACAATATTTTTTTACCCCTTATATTTCCTTCGCAAAGAAACGCATTTTCTATATTTTTTTCTCTTTCTACTTTTGTTTTATTTTTCTGATATTCAGTTTTTCTTATTCTTTTCAAAGCTTTCAAATCAAGCGGAATGTTTAAATTTTTCGATAATTCAATCGCGATTATGTCCGCTGGATTGAACCCGCGCCTCAATGTTCTTGTCCAAAAAGACGGAACTGGAATTATGAAATCAGCATCAAAGATGAATCTTTCGTATTTAGACGTTAGCATTAAGCAACACTTTCTTGCCACATCCATGTCCGCCTGCTTTTTTATTTTCATTACTATTTTTTTTGAATGAAAATCATAAACAAAAAGCGCACGACAAAAATTAAAATTTTGCGCAAAATTTGCGCACGATTCGCATAAATTTTTCTCGCCAATAGGAAAAGGCAATATCCGGCCACATATTTCGCAAAAAGGGCTTTCTATCCGAGTTATTTGGGAAAAACATTTCGGACAGTATACAGCATTTTCAAAAACTTCGCAATCGCAGACGATGCATTTCTCAGGAAACAACCAGTTTTTTATGTTATTTATGACACGAATCATTTCGTTCGTTAAGAATCCGTTAACTTGATGCAATACAATTTATTATACCCTAGCTCGTTTGCGATATTTTATAGTGAATTTTCTGTGGCTAATTCCGATCATTTTGCTCTGCGGATGTGATAATCTTGTCACACAAAAATATTTATCAAACAAAGTGTCAGAAAATTCGATAAAAGATATGGCAAGCGCTCCTGATGAAATCGAGGAAAAACCTTTCAGAACACAGCCTGAGGAGCAAAAAATCATAATTCCGGAAAAATTGAAACAAAATGTCACGTTGACTCTTGGTGAAGACTTATCGATAAAAACAGTGCTTTGCGAAACTGCCAAAAAATTAGAAATAAATTTTCAGATAGAGCCGCAGATCGATTCCAAAATAATCTTCAACTTCATATCAACAACCTCAAACAAAACAATTTCCAGCACAAAACTGGTACCTGATGCCGGACTCGAACCGGCAAGCCTAAAGGCGACAGATTTTAAGTCTGTTGTGTCTA
>BNWD01000145.1 GCA_025998575.1 Alphaproteobacteria bacterium
AGGCCGCTTTTTTCGCTACGCTCTGATAAATACACTCATAGGGTCGTGACTATTTTCTTAACATGTATAGCCGGTTCGCTTTTTCAAAGTTAATGAGAATTTATGTTATTATATTCAGACAATTTATTTGTTTTCACAGAGGAAAAAATGAAAAAAGCTCTTTTATGTTTGGCGTTATCTTCAGCCATTTCAAGCAAAGGTTTTTGTTGTTCACAATCATTATTCATTGGCATCCTGAATTCGAAAAACTTTTGGCGCCAAGTTCAATAATAGTCTTGCTCTTTCCTCGTATATCCTAGATCATAGTGAATATTATTGGTTACAACTTGCTTGAACTTCCTAGAAAATACTCCGATTGTTTTGCAGCTCATCAGCAAAACACTTGATCTTACCCAGCCTCTGCAAATCTTATCAAATAATTCCAAGAGTTTTTATTTTGTCAAAGTAATTTATTTTGAAATATCCGCGCCAATCCCTAAGTTAGTGACGACGAATTCGATGTATTTATCTCCTCTTCCTGATAAATGCACACTTCAGAATAGATAAAGTCGAAATAGTAATCGTTGCTAGTGAG
Organism: Alphaproteobacteria bacterium; assembly: GCA_025998575.1. Classification (GTDB taxonomy): domain Bacteria; phylum Pseudomonadota; class Alphaproteobacteria; order RUG11792; family RUG11792; genus BNWD01. The sequence continues at coordinate 575 of BNWD01000145.1, forward strand.
CTATTTTCTTGCAATGCGTAACGATATTTCCTTTTTAAACATTGATAGCTCAGAGAATTTGCGTTATTATATTCGAATAATTTATTTGTTTTCACAGGAGAAAAAGATGAAAAAGCTTTTAGAAATTATTTTATGTCTAGCGACCATTGCAACGTTCTCAGAAAAAGTTTTTTGTTGTTGCTGTGGGGGGGCGAAAAGAGTGTCATTCTGTGGCCAATGTTTGGTTGATGTAAATTCAAAAAACGCCTGTTTCTATGGTAAATGGCCTCCTTTCGGCGCAGGAGTGGAGTTCTTTTCGTTCATTAAAAACGATTGTTCTAAATTTTTTGGCTGGTTTGCCCCGCTGTTGGCAGCAGAAATTAAACGACGCGAATTTTTGATTCTTAATACTTGTGCTTCTGTAGAATATTTAACGTTGTTAAGAACATGCAAAAATCCAATCGTTGTATACTTCAGGAAGGTCTATTAAAAAATAGTCAATATGAGAAAACATAAGCCGACCAAGCTTTTCCTCAATTTCCTTAACAAATAATTGGTTAATATTTTGTTCGAAAAGGAAGGCGCATTCATCTTGCATTATATTCATAAAATAAATACAACGGCGTAATTTATAGTTTAAAATGGCTAAATTATTTAGAGCATAATTATTGCCTTGTAGTTTTTTGTTTCTCAATGCGGCTTCCATGAAAGCA
>BNWD01000146.1 GCA_025998575.1 Alphaproteobacteria bacterium
TAATAAGTGCCCTCAAGAAGTCTCCAAGTTTGCGGGATTGCATATAACTAGATACGGCACGAGCAGCCCAAGACCCTTTTTCGACATCTTGATCTCCAGGCGCATTATTGTTCCACCAATTATAATCACCACCATCAAAATATTCGTTTGCCATAGCAGTGGCAAGACTATCACTAAACTTGTCAACAAAATTATTAACGCCAGAACCTTTCCACAATTCATCGTGCAATTGCGCTTTAGTTGCATTTGGATGGTTGATTGCCAACAACCCGCAGTTATATTCGCTAACGTTCTTATGGCAAAAATCAACCATATCAACGCCAGAAAGCCCTCCGGCACCGATCATACCAACATTAGTTGCATCGCCTAGCCACATCTTGCAATTGTATGATCCGTCATTTTGTTTTGCAAACAGAGATAACAACCTATGTCCATGGCCGGAGCGAATAATTTCTTCAACAATTGGTTTCAGCGTGTTAGAAAGTTCAGTCAGACACTCTTGATCACTATTTTTACCAAAATTCTTTTGCAGAGCAGACTTAAACCATGGAGCAGTTTTAACAGATTGGACCTCCTCAGAAATAATCCTGAAAAACTCACCAATTAGTTTGTCATTACTTTTAATTTTTTGAGCAATAGCTGCAGGCGATCCATTAACACAATTCGCAACGTTATCGGCTTCTGCCGCGATATTTCCGATTTGCATATCGTCTGTCAACAGAGAAACAGTAATAATTTTGCTAAAAATATCGCAAAGCGAAGATGCCATTTTGCCACCTTCAGTATCTCTCCACAGTTCCTCTTTTGTTTTTGGAGTGTTTGGCCTATTGTTCGCGCTAGATTCTTGGTCGTGCGCATCGTCAGGCACAGTCTGTGCCTGTTCTTCCTCTTCCTCTGTTAATTTCTCTGGCGCCTCTTCCTTTTCAACGACTTTACATGAAGCTTCCAGCAACTCCCTCAATCGTTCTAGTTCGTCAGGAACACGTCTTTTGACGGTAACTTTCGCTTTAGAAAAATCAATAGATCCACCTACTCCAACATTAAAACTGCCGGAAGTGGAGCGGTTCGCCATAATAGGACTAGCCATTAAAGATGCGGTCAACAATATATTAGTTATTTTCATGAGAAAACTCCTTTCAAGATTCTGAATGTAATTGATTTTTGTTCCTGCGCGCGATGGGGTTTTATCTCCACATCAAACTGCAGATTTCGGCTATAGAATAGGCGCCAACAAAGCCAATGCCAGGGCTTATAT
>BNWD01000147.1 GCA_025998575.1 Alphaproteobacteria bacterium
CTCATTCCCTTCTGAGGCTTCTCATTAGCATTGTTGCAGACGTTATTATGAGCGCCGCGTAGTTTGCTTGGATGAGGCCGGTGTGTTTGGCTGAGGCGTTTATTGCTGTCATGAGCAAAATTTGCGCACAGACGCCTGTTAAAAAAGCTAAAATGCTGCCTTTCCAGCGCTTTGCTCTATAGTCCGGTTTCATCATAAAAAGGCTGACAATTATAGCGTTGACAATAGCCAGAAACGGCATAGTCAATCGTCTGTGATATTCAGAGATATACTTGTTTTTCGTCTCGATATCCTTCGCGTTCTTGGCGTCACGCAGCAATTCTCCTTGCGTTTTTTCGTGAATTTTCTTAATTTTCTGCGAAAAATTATGGACAAATTCAGTCACATCATACGAAAAATTATCGAATTTCAAAACGGAAATTGGCTCATTATTCTTGTCGAGTTCCTGCCTATATCCGCTTTCAAGACTTATGATCAACGTGTTATTTTCCAGCGCATAACTTCCCTTCTTCGCCGTTATAATATTCGAATACGCCTTTTTATTTTTAGTCACATAAGATATGAAAACATCCTCGAGAGACGTATCAGTCTTCTTGCTGACATATATAACAGAGCTACCGATAACATTGAAAACGCCGGGTTTGACGATCGACATAGAAACCTGGTTGCGAATTTGCTCATGAAGATTGTTCAATTGCTTATATGAATAAGGAGCCAAAACGGCCTGAAGTGACAGCATAAAACCGGCGACCAAAATCGAGAATCCAAAAAGAGGCAGGCACAAAGACAGCTTGCTCTGCCCGCCCGTCATAAGGACTATGAGCTCCTTGTCGCCCTGCATCTTATAGAAAACGGACATCGCGGCTATCAAAAAGCAAATCGGAAGAATTATGCCGCTTATGTCAGGAATAATGCAAAATATCATCTTCAAAAATGAAACGATGCCTATGTCTTCTGTTATCAACAAGCTGATATAACGAACTGAGAGGGCTATCCAAACCATCATGATTACTATCGGAGAAACGACGAGCAAAGAGACAAGTAATCGCCTGAAAATATAGCAAAAAACTACGCTAGCCATACATTCTCCACGATAATTATTTTTTCAATATATCACGGAATTGCTCCAATTTTTTTTCGATTAACTACAAACTCATTACGAATAGCTTACGATATAGAAAAATGTTTGAAGGTATTTGAGATAGGAGTCGGTATGTGCAAGTATTGCAAGAGCGATACTTTAAAAAAGTACTG
>BNWD01000148.1 GCA_025998575.1 Alphaproteobacteria bacterium
GATGAGCAAATTAAGTTCGCTAAGCTGGAACAAATTCATGAAATCCACCATGGCAATAGTTATGTTTTGTTTGGGAAATGCCAGTACATTAAATCTTCAGAAACACATGGTTTCCAATGAAAGCAGTAACATTTCCATAGTAACTCCAAGTAGGAGGAGGTTTTAGTTTGGTGCTATAATAGTGATCAGCTCCGTTTGTTACATCTTCTATCTTTTGACTTATAACCCCTTCAGCAGCATCAAGACAGATCGTATATACCTCGTCATTTTCGCTAATATTGTCGATAATGCTTCGATTAGGATCGGATTCATTCCAACATGAAAACTGCAACGGCTTCAGGCAGATATCCTCAATAGATTTCCCAGATTTCGCTACCCGATTCATTATAACGCTACCTATAGCAATGATCGAATTAATCCCATATTTCCGATACTCCCCTCTCGCCTCGCCAAACATAGTCTTCGCCATTATCTCTTTTGATACATCAATATTGTTCATAATTTTCTCCTTTTTTGATTAAAATTTTAATGATTTTCAGCAACCAATCCAGCTGCTATGTTTAGCATACCACTGGAAATTTTTTAGCGCAAATTAAATTTCGTCTTTGACGTTATTGATTGGGTGCGCCAACGAGCTACGATTTTGATAAACAGCTCATCAAGAAGAGACTCAGTTCGCTCATATTTATCCATATCTTGTAGTTGACTTTCAGATATTTTTTATTATAGTGTCAATAGTATTTTTCATAAAATAGTTTTTGGTTGTAATTACCACCTACATTTATGAATCCATATTTTTCACAAGAAATTCACAGTTCTGTTAACACCTTCTTAATGTTTTTATGTTAAAGGATTACATCACTATACCACATCCCTCCTAGGGGGAACTACATAAATCCTTTCCTTTATGCTTTAAGCATATCACATTTGCATTTAGGATATGTTAATTTCCAACGCTCTCATAATATCTATAAACTCAATAGTCTTACGAAATAGTTACGATAGTTTTCACAAAATATTCTGCTCATATTTACACGTCCAATAGAGAGCTGCATTTATCTGATTACATCAAAAATTGAACCATTAGTTTTAGAACGTAGTTTTTTCTTTGGAATCAACTAGTTACTAGTTTGAAAAGCTCTCGATATGTAATCGACAGAGTTTTAAAACAAAAAGAGATTCAGAAGAAGTTCATTCATACTTTCTTATTATAGTATCGTTAACATTAATCTTCTTTTTTTC
>BNWD01000149.1 GCA_025998575.1 Alphaproteobacteria bacterium
ATATATAAAATTTTACATAAATAGAAAAAAATATAAAATAATATTGCGTGTCGCGTTATTATATGTTATATTAGTTGTAATCGACAGCAATGGTGCTGAAGAAATTATGTTTTTGGAGGAATTTGAAATGAAAAGAAAAGTTATAACGAGTATATGTTTGTGTTTAGGAGCATTTTGTCTAACAGCGAATGCAGTAGAGAATCAAATTGTTGAGCAGGGGGGGGGCGCTTAGGAAAACAGGAGCGTTTGATTGTCCTTTTGGCGCTAGATTGTTCAAATTTTACAATTCTTGTGGCTTAAATTTTTATGATTTAAAATCCGATATGTATACAGCAACTTCCGAAAATCACAAACCAGATTGCGAACTAGGTATAAATTTATTACAAACTGCTGCAGAAAAAGGTTCTTTTGAGGCTAAATCTATGCTTGCTGTTGTGATGGTTACCCACGGAATATTAAGCAGTCAAAGATACTATCCTTCTGCTTTTGCGTTGGTGTCTAAGCCTTTTAAGATGGGATATTTTCCAGCAAGTATGTTGTTAATGAGGCATGATAAAAGTAGGACGGATTTTCTTCAAAAAGATTTGGAAACAGTTGCTGCTGAAGCATTGCGTGGACATAGTTTTTGTCGTGATATAATTATTTGGCGCCCTGATCTTTTTCCTCAATATTCTGCTGGAGGAGCTGAGCATAAGTTTTTTGTTAATATAAACGAAGCTTTTTCTTATTGTACTTTAGTGGGGCCTAGAGCGCTGCGAGATATGACAGATCTATATTTTTATCCATTTTTTGTTCTAGCCGATTATGACGGATATTCTGTGTTTTTCAACAAAGTTGATCCTGATAAAGCACATGATAAGTTTCAGAAAAGAGATGCAAAACGGCTGAAAGAATATTTTGCCGCAAAATGACTATTGCGAGATTATGTCAAGAAGAGTTGGAGTGAAGGACTTAATTGTGCGTTGACACCAACACAAGACTCTTACTGTTGCTCTTTCCTCATTTTGTGAAAATAACCAATAGCCACGTGATATTCCTCATGTGGCTATTGCCTGCGAGGTTCTTCAAAAAATCTACACAGCAAATGTAGTGTTAATATCATAATGTCAAACTCAAGCTAAGCAAAGCTTGAGTTTGTCAAATTGGCAAGTGGCGGCCTGGTCAGCTTTTGAAAAAGCTGACTGCGGCCTTTGTGGAGAGCCCGCAGCTGGCATTCGCCAGCAAGGCCCGCCCCTTGCCAA
>BNWD01000150.1 GCA_025998575.1 Alphaproteobacteria bacterium
GGCCCGTCCTCATCTAATATATCTGATTCTTCGTCGTTCCGGCCGTTTCCTGATATTGACTCTTGTGATATTAATATGTTTAAAAATCGATCTTTCCTCATATGGCATTTGCGCTCTATAGAGCCTTTGTTGAGCTCTGATGATAATGGTCTTAATCATGATATGAAAACGCATCTTCAGAGTGCATTGAACTTTGGAAATAAGTTCGTTTCTATAAGTTTAGAAATAAGAAATTTATTTGAACAAACACAAGATTCTAATTTTGATGATAATAAGCTTTCAAGTTTATTGAGTGACGCTAGAGAGAATTATAATGGCTTTATCAGCTGTTTTCGCCTCGCATTTAAGAGTAAGATTCCAAATAGCGTGGAGAACTTTGATTTATTTCCATGGGTTACGGTTTATAATATAGATGAAAATTTTCTCAACCTGCTTGGTTTGAAACCCATCCCTCTTTCCGTTCCTTATGATGAATCGGGCCACGGCGCTCTCTTAGATCAATGGCGCTTAGGTAAATGGAACGCAAAGGATGAGTTAGCGTTGGCATTTGCGTGGAATAAAATTTGCAACACAATCATTTACGTCTTTCAGCGTTCGGTTGTCGGGTAACGAAAAGTTGATAATTTTATTTTCATTAAAATAATAAGAATATTTATTGTAAATTTCCGAAGCCGTGCCGGACGAAGGAAAGTTCTGTTTAGAAAATGCAAGCAAAGAGTCGTGAGAGTCCATGAACGTTCGATACGCATTATATATATAAGAAAGGTCATTCCACAAATTGCGATACATAACGTCATTAATGTCGAATTCATTGTTTAAATACCAGGTATCAAAGGACTTGCGATAGATAGAAAGAGCAAACTCTATTATGTTAAGAGAGGAGGGGGAAAAACCAAACTGTTTGATAAAATCTACATCTATGAAAATATCAACCCCTGGAAATAAATCAAATCTATCAACCTGTCCACTCTGTCTGCCAAATGCTTGACGAAAATAGTCAATAAAACCAGCATAAGAGTCTCTAGCGGCGCTCAATAAACTTGAAAATCTATCATTATCAAAATTAGAATCTTGTATTTGTTCAAATAAGGTTCTTATTACTAGAACGAACATATTTCCATAGTTAACGACCTCCTTAAGGTTCATTTTCATATAAGAATCAAGACAATAATCTGGAGAGTCCAACAAACGCTCGACAGAGTGCAAACGCGCCAGGACGGAAGGGCTATTTTTTAACATCT
>BNWD01000151.1 GCA_025998575.1 Alphaproteobacteria bacterium
ATATATAGGTTGGAATTTATTGGATATTTTTATGAAAAAGAAGCTTTTGTTAGTTTTCGCAGCTTTTTGCTTATCTTGCTCTGCCTCGGCAAGCTTTATGAAAAGGGCTGAAACAATGCCGTTGGGTCAGAATGAATATAAAAAAGAATATGAAAAAGAATATAAAATTGACACGAAAGGATGTTCTGCTAGTTTTAAAGCATTTCTCAATATATTTGAGTCGAATTTCTCAAAATTTCCGATATTTGTAAGCTCTATAGATTCGTTTGTTCTTGGCGTTATAAAATCGATAAAAGTCAAAATTTTGAAATCTATTGACGCTGTTAACAAACAGGACACAAATATAAAGCGCAAATTAATAACACGTGGGTATGCGACAATAGCTTCTTGTTTACTAAACGAGATCATTAATATACTTAATAATATCAACGACAAAACCAGGCCGGAAGCTATTTTCGCAGCAAATGGAGTTGGAAAAGAAATTTTCCATAAAACGGCTCAGCAAAACTTTTTCTTGCCGTTAATTAACATCGCATTCAATATTGTTAATCTCGTCTCTGAAAACCATGCGCTCTTGATCGGATTAGCTGCCTCTTATCCAGACATGAACAAGCAAGAAAAAATCGTTCCAATCATATTAGACGAAAAAATGGATAAAAAATATGTTGCTGATCTTTTTAAACAAACAATTTTTTACATATCAAACTGCTTGCTGACATCAGGCGATTTCAGTAAATTTAAGGAACAAGACTATATCCAGTTGATGCAATCGACTGGAAACAAAACAAAAAATCCGCTTCTTTTTATTGTAAATCGGGTTATTGACTGGCGTTTTTCGAGTATAAAGCGAATTTTGGATGAATACGAGATATATTTTGCCGAATTTTTAAGGGCCAACCCTATGCAAGCAAATATACTGGATGGCAAGGATGAAACCAATCTAGGCGCTTTCGTTAGTAATTTTCTGCTATTTCTGGCGATTGACTTCAAGAAAAAAACTAAATTGAGCTTAGCCTCATTAGAGAATAATGCAAAAGTCTTCAGAGGTTTTTATAAAAATAATATTGATCAGGTTATAGACAGAAAAAGTGCCAAAGAGTTTTTTTCATTTGCGCAAAAAATAAAGCCTGAAAAATCTACTTTTTTTAATAAAGCAAGGGTCAAAAAAGAACTCGGGCCAGCAGATATTGAGCAAATTAATGAAATAATTACGCAAATT
>BNWD01000152.1 GCA_025998575.1 Alphaproteobacteria bacterium
TGCTCTAAATACAAATAAGGAGGTACAAGACTATATAAAAAAATATGAAAGTAACACAGGCGAACTTGAATATGAAACATTTAAATGTGGAAGTTTAGTTGTGAAAATAATTAGAATAAGCAAAAAAAAAGGAGGTTCTGAAGAAAACACCTGGCAAAATATAATAAAAAATATACCAAATGGAGTAAGTATTGTCGACTTATATTCCTCGAATGGCCGCGTTGTATATAAAACACCTTATGGGGCGGATATTCATCAAGCTGCTAAGAAATTGGCCCCAGAAGTTGATGCTATATTTGTTCACAACGACAACTTGGCTTTGACAGGAATTCCTTTGATTGTCAAAATTGGCCTCGAAAATAAAAAACCGGATTACATTACTTTCTGTGAATTTTATTCGCAAATAGAATTTTGCGTTAACGCTTATCATATTATGCGGTTATTGGAAAAATGTAAGCTTGTTCTTCCACCTGAATCGCTTGTTCTTCCACCTGAATCGAAGGACCTTTACTTATTTTCTAAGGAGCCCCTTAAAAATAATGTGGAGCAGTGGTTTGAAAAATTTGAGCCATGGTTCGATAAATTACCAGATTCTAACAAAGATGGCATTAAAAACGTTTTATATTGGTTTGTTTACTTTGTGGGTAAAAAGAACTGGGTCAATGCGTACGAAGTAATAGAAAACTTATATCTCCTTCTCCCAGAAGACGAAGCTCTTCGTTCTCCTGTTTTTAAATTTTCGCTCTCAGTTTGTAACAAATCTAATAATTGATAAGTTCACGCATTTTCTTCCAGTATTTCGGCGCAGTTGTAGCATGAGCTTGCGCCAAAGATTTGTTGGTATATGAAGAAGTTGTAGAGGACGAATTTGACGTATAGTCTTGTTTCTTTTATTGGGATGAGTTCGATTATGTCGAGTCCTGTCAAGTGGCGCATTTCCAATAGTTTCGAGATGCTTTTGAGAAATTTGGAGATGTTTCCTTCGCCGCAGTTATAGGCTGCTATTGCGAATATAATGTTCTTATATTTCACGGAGAGTCTGTTTATTATGAACGCACCAATTGTCACGTTTTTTTGCTTATCGAAAAGAGACTTATTGCCAGGTGTTTTCTTCAGAACCTCCTTTTTTTTTGCTTATTCTAATTATTTTCACAACTAAACTTCCACATTTAAATGTTTCATATTCAAGTTCGCCTGTGTTACTTTCATAT
>BNWD01000153.1 GCA_025998575.1 Alphaproteobacteria bacterium
CAATTACATCACGCCCGATGTGGTCCACATTATGATGGAGGGGCGCGTGGTAATGACAGGCGATGCTGAATTAGCTAAGCGCTTGGAGGCGGAAGGTTATAAGGGTATTAGTGAAGAATTAGGTCTTCACTATGACGAGAAAGCCTAGGTGATAGCATGACTAGCAAACTTTATTTAGACCAGATGCAGGCTTTGACTACTTTTGCCACCCTACCTGACTGGTTTCGCGCTATTCAAAATCAAGCCCATTCAGTCTGGCAAGATTTGCAGTTACCAGTGATTGAGCGGGTTAAGTATCATCGTTGGCCCCTCCTATCCCAAGAAGTAGTAGCGCCACAAACCTTAGAGGAACCGCTACTCTATGGTCTAGGTGCAGCTTTGGCTGAGCAAGACCACCTGAGTGGGCAGATTGTGCATGTGGGTAATCATACTCTAGTGGAAAGTTTGGATCAAGACCTGGTCGATCAAGGGGTAATCGTGACAGATTTGTTCCAGGCTCTTGCAGATTATCCTGACCTAGTTAAGGAACATCTCTTTTCGGTGATTGGCGCCCATGAAGACCAAATTGAAGACTATCATACGGCCTTCATGAATGGGGGGATCTTCATCTATGTGCCAAGAAATGTAGCTGTGACTTTGCCGCTTGAAGCTCTCTTGGTTCAAGACAGTCGCTATGATCAAGCCTTCAACAAGCATGTCCTGATTGTGCTTGAACAGGGGGCAAGTTTAGATTATGTGGAGCGCATAGAAACTTATGGTGATGAGCCAAACTCTGTCACCTATTTCGTTGAAGTGGTCGTTAAGGCTGGCGCACAGATTAAGTATTCAGCAGTCGATACCCTAGGGGCCAAAAGCCATGCCTACATTAAGCGTTACGCCCAAACAGCACGCGATGCCAAAATTGATTGGGCCATCGGTGAACTTAATGACGGTAATGTCATCTTAGACTTAGATACCTACCTCAATGGTGATGGTTCTGAATCTCAAGTGCAGATTGTTGGTATTTCAACTGGCAAGCAAATCCAAGGTATTGATTCTAAGGTGGTCAACCGCGGTAATCATTCTGTCGGGAATATTCTGCAACATGGGGTTATCTTGGACCGGGCAACCTTGACCTTCAACGGGATTGGGCTGATTGAAAAATACGCCAAGGGCGCCGATGCTCAGCAGGAAAGCCGAGTACTCATGTTATCTGAGAAGGCTCGAGGC
>BNWD01000154.1 GCA_025998575.1 Alphaproteobacteria bacterium
TGTTTATGCAAATTTACGCAAACGCTTTCAAGGCAATCCAGTTTTTGCTTTTTCACACAATTTCTTGAATGTTTCGCAGTTTACATAGCATATTCAAATACAATAAAACATAAATTATTTTTGTCTTTATAGAACATGCACTTTTACTAAAAAAGATGAATGTAAATTAGACGAAAATGATAAGGAGACTCATGAATAACATAAAGACCGCAAAGGAGAAATTGTGAAAAATTAAAAATATATGAATTGTTATACACTGCAATTTTATTATAACTGAGCGAAGAACTCTGCCGCTTGGTGTAGTGATTTTGAGCTGTTATAATAGAGAATAACAAGATTATAGTAGCTATCCATAACTTGGAGATTCCAAAGAATTTACATATAGAAGAAAGGTGTTTACAGAACAATATAGAACAAGTCTAAAAACATAATTAAATAAGACAGGATATTTTTACAATATGGAAATTGCAGAACTAGAAATTTCTGTTAATAATATACCTATGATAGAAAAGTATATTTGGCAAAGAATATTCTAATATAAAAAAGAACGTCAATATTCGTTATGCTATATAATAAAGTATATGCAAAATCAATTACAAGAGATGCAATGTATAGAAGCTTCTTCTGAGCCTCTCCTTGCTTTAAAACTCTGTCTATTGCACGTGAGCTGCTTGTCAAAACAGTAACTGGTGGACAATACCAGAATATCCAGCTGGCTCTTATTCATATGTCGAAGAATATTTATGATGGTAACGATATTGCAATAAATTCTTATAAAAATCTGTATATTTCATAAAACTATACGGAGAAATAAATGAATACGATTATAGAAAAATCGCAATTTAGAACGTTAGATCTTAATGTTGAAATTGAATATATTGCATGTATTTGTGACTGTCCTGAGAAGGGGCCGAAGCATATTTAGCTGCGTTTATATGCCGCCTATTCATAACGGCTACAGGCAACCGTGGATTTCGTTCAGTTCTAATAAAGTCAAACCAAGCTACAGCTTGAGTTTGTCAAATTGGCAAGCGGCGGCCTGGTCAGCTTATAAAGCTGACCGCGGCCTTTACGAGCCCGCATCTGGCATTCGCCAGCAAGGCCGCCACTTGCCAAGTTTTATAGTTATTAACAACTTTTATGGCAAGCAAAGCCATCACTTCATGTGTGAGGCGGCCTGACATCTTCTCTTTAAACT
>BNWD01000155.1 GCA_025998575.1 Alphaproteobacteria bacterium
TTTAATGTCATACTTGTCAAAAGAATTATCTGTAGTATTGCCATCAATAAAGTTGAAAATGGCGGCGCAATACGCAGAATTTAAGACTGCTTTATTTACAAAAAGTTCCTCTAACTGTGTCTTATACTCATCATAATCAAAATCAATGATTTCTGATTGAGAATAATACACCTTTTTTCTATAATTTTCAAGGGCTGGAACATCCACAATTTTCTTGCGGAAATCAGACCAATCACTCTTATCAATAGTGGCAGGAGCAATATCGTTTTTAGTCGGCGCTATAGCAACACTAGAGCTAATAACAAAGTCCTTAGCTTGATAAGCGGCTGTCTTATTCATTTCCTCTCTTTGACGATAAGCACGTTCCATACTATCAGACTCATCGAGAATCGACGGCTCCTTGCGAGACAATGAAGCAACTATTTGGTTATACAGCTCTGCGTCATCCAAATCATCAATGTGATAAAACATCGAAGTATCGTTCTTCCAAGCGTATTTGTCGAACTTAATGCTCTCTCTCAGATTCTCTATCTGACGTTCGTTATACCTGATACGCCTCGCATTACTGCAAGAATTGCCGTCGATAAGATTGTTCCTTAGGAATTCCTCAAGAGTGGGTTTACTAAAGTCATTCCCTGATACAAGATAAGAACTATCAGGTCCCATTGTTGAAGAAATTGGCTTTTCAACAATAGCAGAGCTACCATTTTGAACTAGCTCTATATCCGCAACAGAAGAATTTGACGGAGTGTTAACGTAACCACCACGAAGAAATTGTCCCAACAAATATTGTGAAGCATAACCAAAAAATTGAAGGCTTACTGGAACATTACTCACGAATTCATTTTGAGTAGAGTCTCTAAACCTGATCTCTGACACAAGATGAGCACTGGAACAACACATTGTTGCGGAACCGAAAAAAACCATCCCTAACAATACCTTCTTTAAAAAATTTCCTTTCATATGGAAATTCCTCCTAAAACAAACATCACAAACATTTTACAATTAATACAGTAAAAATTTGTAAATTGCAAACATTTATTATTCCGATATTTAATTAGCTAAAAATTTAGATTATATAATTAAAAGATTCTTGTCTCTTATTGATAATTTTTGAAAATTTAATTTGATTCAAGCAGTTCTTATGCTGGAACGCTGCCGATCCAAATTT
>BNWD01000156.1 GCA_025998575.1 Alphaproteobacteria bacterium
TATCTAAAATTTTAAATATTCGCGAGATTATTAAAAATAATTGTTGCAATACTGGATTATTTAATGTATACTAAAAGAGTAGTGTTGATTTTGTTTTATAGGAGTTTTGATTATGAAGAAGAATTTTTTAAAGAGTGCGGCGCTGTGTTTGTTGACCCTTGCGGGGGGGGGGGCGTCAAGTGCGGAGAAGGTAGCAACGTTCAGCCAATAAAACAAGCTCAGAATTCAGCTTTGCAAATTAGTGAATGGAGAGATCAAGCGTTGCCGCAAATAAATACATTGCGTCAAAGGGGAGGAAATTTTTCTCAGCCCCTCACGCAACATTCTCTGTCATTTTTTAATGAAGCCGCAAACAAAGGAGACAAGATTGCAGCTTTTATATACGCAATTGATTTGCATAAAATTATCACATCGATAAAGATTGAACGTCCATTGTGGCTTGATCCGAAGGAGGCTTGGGATAAGTATTATTCAAAGTTAAATGCAATAGCCGCTCTTGTGAATCGTGAACTCTCGTATTCAAAGAAAGCATGTTATAAAGATGTTTTTGGGGCTGAATGGTTAATAGCATCTGTGCGACATTGGGACCACAAAAGCAGAGAGGCAAATCAGTATTTTGGCCATATCGGTATCTGTCAAAACTTGCCTTTTTCTTGCACATTGATTAATAACGCAAGGCATTATTTTATGCCTTCATTAGTGCGGCCTGGCGAAAATCTATATGCTAATCTGGATTTGCTCGAGACTGAAATAATGCCTTGGCTTTCTAAATGGCAACATGCAACAAGTTGCGATTCAGTTCTTAATAGCGACTTGCATGAAGATGAAGCTGTTCTACCAAGTCGAGAGAAATTGCAAAAAGTAGCTAATGAATTTATAACGTTGAAAGAAGGAATTCTTGGCTCTAATTTGATGCGTCCTTTGAAAGAGTGGATAGATGACTTTTCTTACTTGAGATATATTAGTTATCTTTTACATTTAAGTGGTTTAGTGGAACTTTTGCCTGAGGAACAAAAATGTTACGCGTTTGAAGAGTTCAGTCCGCAACTTAAGAGTTTTTGGTGTGCAGATGATATGCAAGATTATTATAATAATATTAAACAGAGCTACCTAAAATGGCGTTCAAATATACGATCTTTAGAGGCAGCTTACTCACAACTCTAACCAA
>BNWD01000157.1 GCA_025998575.1 Alphaproteobacteria bacterium
ATTTTGTGAAAACTATCATAACCATTTCGTAAATCTATTGAGTTCAGAGGTTGTATTGACAAATAAATATTTTTATGAAAGTGTTGGAAATTAACGGAATATTAATGCAAATGTGATATGAATAAAGGGCAGGAGTAAAGTGGCCAGCTAGATGGATGGAGTTTTTTACCATAAAAACATTAAGAAAGCGTTAACAAATCTGTGAAAAAATGGGATTTTCAACATGTTGCTGATAGATATAGAACATAGAAAAATGTTTAAAGGCGTATGGAGGTGGGCAAGTGTAGCAATCGTAGGCAAAGTTTGGTAGATAATAGTGTAAAATGAAGTATTGCTCTGACACTATATATTGAAGGGATTGCATTTCGAAGAATAGCAATGATCTTGAAATAAGGCTTGATGGAGAAAAGAAAACAGGATAAGAGTATGGGCTGCTGTTGACATGAACCGGCTCTGTTTTAGTGCACTTGAGATAGGTGGAAGAGATGGTGATTTATTGAAATGACTGATAGAACTTTCCGTTAAATTGCTTATAGATAAACCGCTCATGTGCAAGTGACAGAATTTTAAATATAGCTATTTTATTAATTATGTTTTTTAGCCTTGTTCTATATGGTTTCGTAAACACATTTCTTCTATATAATACATAACCTAAAAACATGTTTAGTATTTCTTTGAGTATCCAAGTTATTGGTAGCGACATTTATCTCGTTGTTCTCATTATAACCGCTCGCATCAGGACACTAAGTGACAGCGTTTTCACTCAGATCTGATAAACTTAATCACCACAGTAACTAGTTGGCCCCCCAGAAAAAGCTATGAGAAAGTTCCATACTATGAACGATATTCCTTGTGCTTTTAATATGGAAAATATGTTTGAACTGATCATGCTCAAACCAGCGACCAGATTTAGCCAAACCAATTTCTCGGCTATAAAATGGAGAAATAATATATACGAAATCACCCCCAACTCAAACCTATCAAAAATAAGTTTCTAAAGGGAATCGTGAGCCGCTGTTAGAATTCTTTATATCTATATTTATCTAAAATTTTAAGTATTCTCAAGATATTTAAAAATAAACTGTTGACAGCGGTGATATGTTGGTTTAATATTAGTTTTGTAGTTATGTTAACAGTTTTTACGGAAGGTATTGAAAGATGAAG
>BNWD01000158.1 GCA_025998575.1 Alphaproteobacteria bacterium
AATCTGCTATAATATTACTCGTTTGATGTTGCTGTTTGTTGCATTTATGTTCGCTAAGGTCGTTGTTTTTTTTGTATTTTTTTTGAGTAATGTTGCGCATGCGTTGAAGATAGAGATTAATCAAGGTGTTGTGAAGCCTGATCCGATTGCCGTTGTTGATTTTTTTGATGAAAAAGGCGACGATTCGGCGTTGGGAACTGAGATCGGCATGATAGTGAAGAACGATTTGCATTCGTCTGGGCTTTTCGATATCGTAGGCGAAGACACGTTTTTGGAGTCGAAAAAGACACTAGCGACTAAAGGTCACAACACAAGGAACTGGAGTTTGTTGAATCTACGCTTTTTAGCGTATGGCAAGATAAATGTTTCTCGCTCTGGCATCACTGTTGCTTTCAGGCTAGTAGATGTCGTCACAGGCGAAGAGATGTTTTCGCAGCTAGTTTCTGGCAATGCCAAGCGTTTGCGCGTGATTGCGCATAAAATTGCAGATTTGATTTATGAACGCGTGACAAATGAAAAAGGCTATTTCAACGCGCGGATCGTCTATGTCGAGACCGCTAATAACGCTCCGTCTAAGAGGACGACTAGGCTGATGCTGGTTGATCAAGATGGATTCAATCCTGTCGCTTTGACGCCTGGAAATAATTTGGTTTTGACTCCGCAATTCACCCCCGATGGCAAGATGCTCGTTTTCATTGCGTATAATGACAACGCGAAGGATTCTCTTGGAAAATCTGCTCACACATACTTTTTTGATCTCGAAAGGAAGTCCAAACGGCTAATGATTCCTTTGAACGTCATGAAGAAATTGATGACGAAAAACGGCGGTAATCCTGTCCAAATGACTTATGCTCCGAGGTTTTTCAAAGACCAAATGAAAATAGCCATCTCGATTGCCACGTCAAGCGGGAGTAATATTTATTCGTATGACCTCACGACGAGCAAACTTGTTCAACTAACAGATTATGCCGGCATAGACACGTCTCCGTGTCCTTCAAACGACGGAAAGCAAGTGTTTTTCACTTCTGATCGAGGAGGCAGAGAGGAGATTTATGTCATGGATAGCGATGGGTCTAATGTCAAAAAAGTCTCACAAGGAACCGGAAAGTATTCCCAGCCAATAGTATCTCCACGAGGGGATCTGATAGCCTGCAC
>BNWD01000159.1 GCA_025998575.1 Alphaproteobacteria bacterium
TATAGACAGGCTTCCCGGACGCCTTCAGCATCTTCATCGCGGCGGGAGAGACTTCGGCGAAGCGCGGGCAGTTTACGAGAAAATGATTTATGTCGCTGGCGTCGAGTTTTCCCCAGATTTGGGCTTCGACATATTCCCCAGACTCTCCGGCCAGGCTTTGGTCGGATTTATAGCGTAGCGTCCGCACGCGATCCCATTTCGCGGCGACGGAGTTCACGCCCTTCAAGGAATCCATCATGGTGAATGTAGTGCGGTCTTTCACTTCGTTATTGAAAACAACTACGATGTTCCCATAGTTGTGCGCGTACCCGGGACCCGTTTGAGTATCGGCGATGGGGGTATCGTTCGGGATTCCGGCCTGGAGACCGAGGAGCGCGTATTTAGGACGAATTTGATTAGCGACTCCCGTCTTATCTTCGCCGTAGTGGCTTTCGAGGTGGTAGCCAAGAAATTTGTCTTCGGCGAGGGCCCGTTCACTTCCGCCCAGGGCGGCGCTCGAGGTGTGGGTTTGGTGTTGATTTAAAATACCGTTCTCTAGAACTTTTCCCAGAACCTTCTCGGGAATGACCAGTTGGAGCTCGGTACCGTCAAGGAAGTCGTAGGAAGGATGCAAGCTTGCTCTGGACTTTTCTTCTTCGTAGTCCTTGTACATTTTGTAATTGAGGGTGAGGGCGATCCGTACTGAGTCGTACTTGTCGTATACTTCTGGCGGTACGATCTGTTTTTCCGTTAGGTTCATGACCTCGGGGACTAGATCCGCAACCCCGAAATGGGAGCGGGGGCTGAAATCAAATTGTCCGCCGTAGGTCGGGCTCGAATTCGCTGAAGGGATTTCGTACCACTCATGGTCGCATTCCTGCGAATCGAGCCGATCCACCACGAGCTTCGACTTTCCGTCGGGATTCTCTCCCAGTAACACGCATTGGGTGGAGCCCGCGGCTTTGAGCCACGCGGGCTTCGTCGGGAGCACCGCGCGGCAGGTTTTCAGATTTCCGGAAAAACTCCGCTGGCGAGAACCGGCATGCGCGGGACGAGACGGCACTTCCATTTCGTCGGTGCAGCCCACGACTTTACCTTGCTCGACGACCCAATTAAAAGAATGGTGCGGTTCCTCGGAAACATCGGAAAAACTGATTCCGGAGGCGTTGCCTACC
>BNWD01000160.1 GCA_025998575.1 Alphaproteobacteria bacterium
GAATTATTGTAAATTGCATGTTATTATTAACTATTATAGCGTATTTAAATCTGCAATTACTGATATGATACTGAATTTTGAAAAATATGGAACTTGATACCTGAATTAATTTCATATTTAAGTAAAGATATTAACGCAGTTTATTGTATTTTCCAGGCATAAAGGATTTTGTGATAAATTAGACTAGAAGAGTTATATAAATAATTTGCAAGATTATACGATGAAATATCGAATATTGGCGCAGTAATAAAAATAAGCGACGCAATAGAGCTCAATGTTATACCTGTTTTTAGTAAAGCTCTTCAAGCAATTATTATTGATGATATTTCTAAGTTTCATATAATTTGATATGCGAAACAATGTACATTTTTTATTATATTTTCAACAAAAATTGAAAAATATGTAATATTAAGCTGCATTTATGTGTTCTTACTCAGAATCTGTAGCGTACGTATTGAAAAATTCAGAACTTCTAAAAGGAATTTTTATAAATTTATTGGTGATTATTTCTAAATGCAATGAATCGCAATAAACAGTATAATTATTTTATCGATACTTCGCTAATTGTTAAAAGCACTAATGTTTTTTTTCGTATTTAAAAAGCCTATATCACTATTTTTATAACTATAAGTTGATTATTTATTCACTATGTAAGTTGATGAAGTGTTTCAAAAAAACCTGATCTTAAGTTGTTAAATCAGATTAGCTCGCTAATGCTTGAAAATTTTTAACAAGAACAACAATTGCTATAAGAAGAAAACAATATATTAAATTTGTGCTCTAAAGATTATCTTGGATAGCGATAAACAATTGTTGAGAGAAATTGGACTGAAAGTTTTTAATGATATTACGAATTTGTGTAATCTTTATTAGGCCTGATTAGGCCTGAGCGAGAAACGCTGATTGTGAGCTGTTATAACTTGGAGACTCAAAGAAGTACTCATCATGTTTTTAAGAATATATATCATATAGAAGATAAGGTGTGTTAAAGAATCATATAGAACAAGTCTAAAAACATAATTAATAAGACAGGATATTTTTATAATATAGAAAATGTAGAACTAGAAATTTCTGTTGATAATATACATATGATAGAAAAGTATATTTTGCAAAGAATATTCTAATATAAAAAAGAACGTCAATATTC
>BNWD01000161.1 GCA_025998575.1 Alphaproteobacteria bacterium
CAACTAGTTACTAGTTTGAAAAGCTCTCGATATGTAATCGACAGAGTTTTAAAACAAAAAGAGATTCAGAAGAAGTTCATTCATACTTTCTTATTATAGTATCGTTAACATTAATCTTCTTTTTTTCTATCAGTATATTCTCTAATTGATATACTCATTATTATCATATGTATATAATCAACAATTTCTATATAGTAAAAATATCCTATTTTATTAATTATGTTTCTAGACTTGTTCTTATGGTACATAATTCTAATAACATGATGAGTATTTCTTTGAGTCTCCAAGTTATGGATATCTAAATTTATCTCGTTACTCTATATTATAATTGCTCACTATCACTACACAAAGTGGCAGACTTTTTCGCTCAACTCTGATAAACTTAGTCACACCAACTAGTTGGCAATCACAGAAAAAATAGAGGAGTTATGTACGTTGTTCGCTCTCATTAAATTCCAGCTTTGTTTACAATGTCTAGCAGGATTTTTATGTTTGTGTCTCATATCGTAAAGCGCACAAAAGACAAATTTTTATTTTTGGTAATTTTATGTTATTGCGTGGGAATTAACTTTTAGACGTAATTTTGAAATGAAAAAGAACTTTTTAAAGAATGTTTTGTTATGCACGGATATATTTTCAAGAATAAACTGCGCAAATGCTGGGCAGAACTTTACACTAATCCAACGCGCAAGTTGGAGTTCTCATGAGGTAGTTAAATATTTATCAGTCATAATTGGCACTAATAATGTTAGCTTTCAGTTGCTCGAAGAATTATTTTTTCAACAATGTCTACAATGCCTTTAGATGATAACAAAATACTGGATAATTCTGAGTCTTGATAGACAAAATACTCTCAGAAGTGCTTGCTTTGAAATAATCAATTATGCAATATTCGATGAGGAATACTGTTTGGTCGAGGCGTTTAATAGATTATTGACAGCTTTTAAAGATAATGAGCCATATTATAGTACAACTGTGGATATTGTCGATATATTGAAAATAAGATTCCATGAACATTTATACATGCATTAGTAATAGAAAGTTGAAAATTTTGATAATTGCTCTTGATATTTTTTAAGCATTTTTTATGAATAAATAGAAAAAATTATTAACAGCTTTCATTTATCTAAAAGCATTT
>BNWD01000162.1 GCA_025998575.1 Alphaproteobacteria bacterium
ATATAGAAGAAATTGAGTTGCAGATCCATATAGAACAGCTCTGGAAACATAATTAATAAAACAGGATGCTTTTACAATATAGAAATTGCAGAACCAGAAATTCATGTTAATTATATACATATAGATAACAAAATGTATATCGGCAAAAGAATTTTTTAGATAATAATTTTGTAAAAAAAGAATACTTTCTGCGGAGGCAATTATGAGCGCAAAGCTATTTTGCGGAAACTATTGGAGATGTGACTGATATATAATGAGAAAGTATATGCTAAAAGTCAATTGCAAAATATGGATAAATATTAATGAACTTCTTCTGAACCTCTGCTTGATTTAAACCTTTGTCGATTGCACATGAGTGGCTTACCAGAACCGTAACTGGTTTAATCCCACAGAAAAAGCTATGCTCTAAAATTAATTATTTAACGATTAATCGATAACATATAAATAGAAGAAAAGCATTTGGGAAGCGCTATGAATATTTTATTGAAGATAATAGCTGCTTACTATTTTTGCCGATACCTTGGAGGCAGAGGAATGGAGTACGAAAAGACTATGTGGAGCTCATGGCTTGGAGATAGGATTAGTTTGCGCTTTATTAGCAGGTAATCTTTTACCAGGTTGCGGACCAACTGGTTATAAATTGAAGAAACCATTTCTTTTGGAAAAGAAGAAAATATTAAGGTATATCGAACTTTCTAATGAATTTTTATATGACACACCTGCAGGAATTGCTGAAGTGTTTTCTTATTTAGAAGAATTATATGGTCTCCAATTTTCCGATGAATTCTGGTTTCTAAACGAACGCTTTATCTCTGGATATAAAAAAATAGAAGAATGGAATGACTGTGCAAAAACAGTTGATGAACGTCTTGAGCGCTATAGACAAAAACGAGACTATTCGTTTGATAATTACTACTATAAAAAATACAAAGAAGTGGCTTGCCAACCAGCTACTGCTTTGATATTTCGCTCATACGCAAACTACAGAGTTTTAAATCGAGAAGAGAAGTCAGAAGAAATTACTACGTATTACATAGTTTATAATTGTTTTTGTATATACTTTATTATTTATAGAGCCACTAATATTTTTCATAAAATATTTATTTGTCAATATATCTATAAACTCTA
>BNWD01000163.1 GCA_025998575.1 Alphaproteobacteria bacterium
AGTTTATACAATATCATTCTAAAATTCCATTCCAAATACCATCCAGGTGTATTACCTTATATTGCAAAAATGCAAAATTATCACACTTAAAGTCTTTTCAGGCAGTTGATTATCAATTCGTTTGTGTCGGCGTCTGGTCCTAGGGCGGAGGATACTTCAGAGACTATTTTCACAACTATATTTTTCGGGTATCCGAGGCTGACGAGGCCCAAAATCGCGTCATTAATATTCGCGTTTCCTTTTTGGCAGACATCTTTAATTTTGGCAATATTTTTATCTTTCAGCTCAAGCAAAATCCGCTCAGCGGTTTTCTTGCCGACTCCATCAGCCCTGCAAATAGGATCAGGCGTTTGGTTGGCAACAGCCATGGCGAATTCCTCGATCGTGAGCGTCGATAAAACAGACAATGCAGACTTCATGCCGATTCCTGGAACATCCAACAAAGCCTTGAATATAGCCATTTCCTCGTCGCTCGCAAAGCCGCATAAATACTGTTGTTCCTGCCGAAAAATATGCGAAATCCGAATGTTCACGTTGCCTCCAAGCACGAAGGAATCCCTCAGGTTTACCGCAACAAAAACCTGAAAACATATACCATTAACGTTTATCAGAATCGAATCATCAAAAATAGCTTCGATCTTTCCAATGAGCCGCGCGATCATCTATTGTTCACACATGCGGCGTTGACGTAAAATTTGCTTTTTGCTTGAAATTGCATATAGTTAATAAGAAAAAGCACAAACAACTCCTTCATTCTCGCAAAGCCTTCTGATTAGTTATACCAAACATATTCTTTTTTAAACTGCTGTCATCTATTTCTCACATCTGCGGCTGAAACTATTTTCTGCTATATCTATATTGAACCCGGTCATAAATATCTCTTAGATTTTGTTATATCAAACATATTCTTTTTTAAAGCAACTGTCATTTGTTTTTTTCACACTTGCATGTGCAGTTTTGGCACGAAACATGGTTTTTATTCGTTACGACGAACCCATGGCCGAAGCTATTTTTGATGATTCGATTCTGATAAACGTTAATGGTATATGTTTTCAGGTTTTTGTTGCGGTAAACCTGAGGGATTCCTTCGTGCTTGGAGGCAACGTGAACATTCGGAT
>BNWD01000164.1 GCA_025998575.1 Alphaproteobacteria bacterium
TAATATAATGCCTGTTTGGTGGAATTGGTAGACACAACAGACTTAAAATCTGTCGCCTTTAGGCTTGCCGGTTCGAGTCCGGCATCAGGTACCAGTTTTGTGCTGGAAATTGTTTTGTTTGAGGTTGTTGATATGAAGTTGAAAACGAAGAGTAGCGCGAAGAAGAGGTTCAAGTTTACGGCCTCAGGCGAAGTGAAGATGGGGCAGTGCGGGAAGAGGCATAATATGCGCAAACGCAGCAACAGAATGCTCAGGACTGCGAGAGGCATGGGGCTGATGGATCCGAGCGACTCGAAAAAAGTCGCGAAGTTTTATTTTCATGTTTAGTTGTTTTTGAGGAGAATTTGCTATGGCAAGAGTGAAAAGAGGGGTGACGGCGAGAGCTAGGCACAAAAAGGTTTTGAAGCTTGCAAAGGGTTTCAGAGGAAGATCTTCGACTTGTTTTCGTCCTGCGTTGGAACGTTTGGAGAAGTCTTGGCAATATGCGTATCGCGATCGAAAGGTTCGCAAGCGGGAGTTTCGCGCACTTTGGATTCAGCGAATTAACGCGGCTGTTCGTAGTTTAGGTATGAAATATTCAACGTTTATGAGCGCATTGACAAAGGCAGGTATAACAGTTGATAGGAAGAATTTGGCCAAATTGGCTGTGGAAAATCCTTCCGTTTTCGAGGCAATTGTTGTAAAAGTTAGATAGCGTTGCTTTGCGGCCGTGGCGGAAGTGGTAGACGCGTAGCGTTGAGGTCGCTATGGAGAAATCTGTGGAAGTTCGAGTCTTCTCGGCCGCACCATTTTTGAAAGGAGTTCTAAGGTGAATATATCAGTTTTGAAGAATTTAACAAAAAGCGGATTTGCACCTGCTATCAGAATTTTGTCTGCTATCGTCGCGCTAGTTGTTGGCTCGAAGTTGACAATTTTTTTGCATCCGGTTCCTATCACTTTGCAAACGTTTGTTCTCTATATGATTATTCTGACTATGTCTCCTCGTGAAGCATTTTCTGCTGCGCTTGGTTGGATGTTTTTGGGCGTCACGTCGTTGCCAATATTCACATCTCACTTTGGCGGCCCGA
>BNWD01000165.1 GCA_025998575.1 Alphaproteobacteria bacterium
GTTTTACCACATATCTCTAACGCTATATTAGCATTTCGCAATAATAATTTTACCTCACTATGATTAGCAAGATTGAATAGCAAACAGATAAAAAGATACAGCAAAAACTAAAAATTTCTGATAAATTTGAAGTTGACAAAGTTATTAATTGAATAATTATCTGTTAGGCATTGTTAACAAATCTCTATAAAACTGATGTGAATATGATAAAATATCTCAGATGCTAGCTGTGTGAAAAATTTAAAATAGCATATAAGTTGCATCAATTGGAGGAGAAAAGTATTAACTAGAAGATATTGTTGTTAATTTTTGAAGAAAACACTGAGCTTGGTAGTACGCAGCAAAAATCTATGTTAATGCAGATCTATTCATTTGTGGAATTGCAACAAAAAAGGCAACAATATGCAAATAGCCTAGGAAAAAACACTATTGAAAAAAGATCAAAAATTCATGCTATATAATGTGATTTGAATCAACATTACTGCAAGCAAAATTCACAGATAAGCATGTCGAATATCAAGGTAATTGAGAAGTCTATCGTAGATAAAGTGTACATTTCAAGCAGAATTTATCCGGAAATTTCGAGCAAAAAAACGAAAAATCATCATTATGTTTGCTAAAACAGTATAAAAACGATGATATCAAATAGAGAGCGCTTCTTAGATAATCGCGAGCCAGGTTTGTTTGCAAAGCCTACTTTCGTTTGCTCTGTAATCTATGTATTTAGACTATTCTTATATATTATGAAGAAATCTAACAAACGAAGATTGTAGCGCGATTGATTTTACAAATGAGCGCTGGTTTGTTATTAGATGTCTTCAAGATACATCGCATAATATTTCAAGTAATTTAGCGCTCTTGTTCTTCTAATTGTAATTCTAGGCAATTTTCCGCTGCAAAAGCCAATAATTCTTAAAATTACTTGATGTTTTAACTAAATCTATAAATTATAGTATAAACTAAGACGTATTGTAAATTGCACATATGAGCATACATTTAAAAATTAGAGTAAAAGCTTGTTTTGATTGCCGTTGAATTAACAGTAG
>BNWD01000166.1 GCA_025998575.1 Alphaproteobacteria bacterium
TTAATCGATATTCTATAAATAAGGAGATATATTAAAAAGCTTGGGGAGAAGCTATGAATATTTTATTGAAGATAATAGCGGTTGTTGTTGTTTTTATTAATTGTTTAGAGGCAGAGGAATGGAGTCCGAAAAGACCATGGGGGAGCTCATGGATGGCATAGAAGGCTTGTTTGCGCTCTAGTCGCAGAAAACATATTGCCATGTTGCGGCACTGCTGATTATAAATCGAAGAAACCATTTCTTTTGGAGAAGAAGAAAAATGAATTTTTATATGACGCACCTTCTGGCACAGCAGTTATTCTTAGTTATTTAGAAGAGCTGTATGGTGAACAATTTTCTGATGAATTCTGGCATTTAAATGTGCCATTCATTTTTGAAGAAATCAAACTTGATGAATTGGAAGAATATTCAAAAACAGTTGATGAACGCCTTGAACGCTATAGACAAAAACAAAACCAATACTACAATTATTACTACGAAATACACAGAAAAATTGCTTTCCAACCAGTTACGGTTTTGATATCTCGCTCATGTGCAATTGACAGAGTTTTAAAACAAAAAGAGATTCAGAAGAAGTTCGTTCATATTTCTTCATATCTTGTAGTTGAGTTTATACATACTTTCTTATTATAGTATCATTAACATTTCAAACAAAATAGCTTTGGGTTCATAATTGCACTACACATAGAACCTTCTTTTTTATATTATAATATTCTCTCGCTGGTTTGGTTTTATTATTTTAGAAAGTTATTGATAGTTACATTTATATCAGTATATTCTCTCGCTGACATATCTTTTACTATCTGCATGATATGATCTAGAGATACTTTCGACTCACTTACTACTATCATATATATGTAATAACATGATAAGCACTTCTTTGAATCTCCAAGTCATAAATAGCTACTATAATCCTGTTATTCTCTATTATAACAGCTCAAAATCACTTCCGCAATCGACTACATTTTTCGCTCAACTCTGATAAACTTAATCACACTAGTAACTAGTTGGCAAAAACACAAAGAAGCTATGAGAAAGTT
>BNWD01000167.1 GCA_025998575.1 Alphaproteobacteria bacterium
TTATGCGCCTGTTGCTTTAGCTAAAGGCTTAACCGGGCAGTATCTGAAGGAGTTTTCGATAACATTAGCTGGAGCTGTTTTGCTCTCAGGATTTGTTGCATTGACTCTTTCTCCGATGATGTGCTCTCGGACATTGGCGGAAAAAAGTCGGACGCCATCCAAAAATAAATTGGCGATTTTCTTTCAAGCACTTTTGAAGAAATTAGACGCTTCCGAAACAATTGAGAAAGTCGAGAAGACGTATTCGCGGGCCCTTGATCGCGTTTTGACAAACAGAAAAAGAGCGACTGTTTTTGCTGTTGTCTTCGCTCTCTTCGGATATTTAGTTTACTATTTTATGCCAACAGAACAGCTGCCATCAATGGATATGCACATGTTTGAGTATGATGGCCACGCGCCGCAAACATCGACTTTGGACTTCACGCAGCGATATGTTGACGCTATAGACAAAATAATTTCTGAGTGTCCTGAGATTGAAAACAGACAATATACAGTTACAAATCCAACATTTAATGGGTTTGTTCTTTTGAAAGATAATTGCGGAAAGTCTACGGAAGATGTTTTGGAAAGAATTAAGCGTAGGGCGAATGAGGTGGCTGGAATTGATGTCAATTTCAGTTCTGGCGCATCAGGTGGAGACGATAGTTCTAAGATGATCATGTTCGTTGTGAGAGGTCACAAATCTCATCGGGAATTGAAAGAAATTTCCGAAACATTAGTCCGCGAAGTATATGCGAGCGGAATTGTTCAAAATATGAGAACTGCATCGAAAAATGACGCTGAGGACTATACGATTGAAGTTTTGCGAGACAAGGCGAGCGCACTAAATGTCGAGACAAAAGTGATTGCAGATACAATTGCCGGCATGATGCAAGGTAAGCTTGCGACCAAATTCAAAAAAGAAAACAAAATGTATGACGTCAAGGTCGAAGTTGATGAAGATTATAAGAAGTCTCCGGATCAAATAAACAATATTTTTGTCAAGGCAATGAGTAATAACGAGGAATTTTTGATTCCTTTGGCCGAACTTGTTCGCG
>BNWD01000168.1 GCA_025998575.1 Alphaproteobacteria bacterium
GTCGATAGGCCAGGGGTTCGTCTTATCAACACCGCTTCAGCTCGTGCGCATGATTTCAATATTAGTCAATGGCCTGAAGCAAAATAAACCTGTTATTTCTATTTATAATTTCCGGCAAATTCTTCAGATTATCAAGCGTTTTTGACTCCAAATTATTGCTTTTTATCAGTTTTTCAATAACATCCTTCCTCTGAGAATTTGGAATTTCCAAAAGGTCTAATAGAGCAGCATAGGAAGATTTGTTATTTGCAAGAACCTTTCCTGAACTATCGAGAATTCTACCCCTGTTTGGCAATATCTGCTTGATGACTAATCTATTTTTATCTGATAATAATTTGTAGTAGTTCGCTTTAAATACCTGAAGATAGCCAAGACGAGATAATATCGCGATGGAAAAAATTAGTTCAAAACTTGCAAAAATGAGGACACGTCGAGTAAATAGTCGGCGCTCATCCTTTAATATAGGCCACATCTCCCACCGCTGGGTTTGAATCCAGAGTTGTTCAGTATTTCAGTAGCAATTTTCGCGGCTTCCCGATCGACTTTTACATTGGTTGAAGCAGGTTTAACTTTAGAAATATGTTGAATCTTTCTCATTTTTTTCTTTGGAGTTATATTAATTTTTGTCTTAGTTGGCTGTTTTTTTTGTTCTTCCCAGATATCCAACAACTGAATCAGATAATCAGCTTTCGAAAAATCAAGATTGGAAAAGCAGCCTTCTCCTTCAGCTTGAAAAATCTCTCGGCCATTTTTCAAGATTTTGCCATGAGGCAAACCGTGGACGGCATTTTGAGAAAGCATCGTCTTCTCTCCCAGCAAAACGAGATGAACATGAACATCGTCAGGAATTATACCGGAGGCAGCGAGTTTCGTTTTGGCAGCATTGAACTCTTCCATAGTGGGAGCAGACCAATTTTTCAATTTAGCAATCGAAGGAACTCCGACGAAAATCACATGAACGTCAAACTTTTTCAGCGCATCAATACTCCTTTGAAATATTCCCAAAAAACTACTGCAATTCGGACACCAATCGC
>BNWD01000169.1 GCA_025998575.1 Alphaproteobacteria bacterium
CTTAACAGGGTCATCTCTCAATATCCAGACAAACGACTCACTGTAACTTGCTTTGCATCAAATCTTGCCAGAATGGAGTCTATTTTCTCTATTGCCAAATCATTGGGACGCAAAGTCTCTGTCATAGGCAGATCAATTCATAAGATGCTAGATGCAGTTGCCTCGACATCATATTTCACAAAGGAATTTAAAAATGCAGTTTCATCAAGCATTTCAAACGAAGAAGCTGCGGCTTTGCCATCATCAAAGGTTATGCTAATTTGCACAGGTTCTCAAGGCGAAGCGAGATCTGCGCTTTTTAGACTCTCTCGTGGCGAAAATAGAGTCATTAAGCTTGGGAAAAATGACGTTGTCGTTTTTTCATCGAAAGTCATTCCTGGTAACGAAATAGAAATCAGGACTATGCAAAATTCTCTGATTTGCCAAGGCGTTGAGATTGTGACTGCCGAAACAGAAGAAGATATCCACGTCTCAGGGCATCCGAATAAAAATGACATCAAAAAGATGTATGAATGGCTGAAACCGAAGTCGCTTATCCCTGTTCACGGCGACCCGATTATGCTTCACGCTCATGAAAAATTCGCACAAGAATTCGGTATAAAAGAGACTCTAATCGCCAAATCTGGTGATCTTATTAATGTCTCCAAGAACCAATTGAGCGTTATAAACCATAGGAATGTTACCTTCAATGCTCTCGATGGAAGCGACTTGATTCCCATAGACTCAAGAGTTATCAAAGAGCGCTCTGTCATGTCTTATAACGGCGCTGTTAGCGTGAGTTTTTTGCTTGCTAACGACAAGCTTGTCGGAAAACCAATTGTCGTTGCACTTGGAATCTATATAGAGGATGCCGTCAATAAAAAACTGACAAATATGGTTTCTCAAATAATTAACAATGAGCTGGCTAAGCATTCGTCAAATATTGAAATATTAGAAAAGGAATGCAAAAAATCAATCTGCGCCCTCATAACAAGACACTTTGAAAAGAAACCAATAGTTGTTGTTCATGTCCATAGCAAATAAAAAGTTTCCG
>BNWD01000170.1 GCA_025998575.1 Alphaproteobacteria bacterium
AATCGTCTCTGCGCCTGAGTCGAATTTTTTAGCGATTAACAATCCTTTCGAATATTTCAGGGCGATAGCGACAGAATTGGCTAATCTGTTTTTCAACTCAGCCAATTCGGAACTGTCACTTGGAATTTCAATTCTGTCAACAACAATCGAAATGTTATGCTTGATGGTTTTAGCAAGGTTGGGAATATCGTTTATATGATATAGCTCGCCATCGACAAAAAATCGCTCGAATCCATCACGTTTGAAAAGCGCCAGTTCCTGCTTGAACTCGCCTTTTTTATCGCGAGCAAACGGAGACAATATATAAAACTTCTCCCCTGCTGGAAATTTCGCGATTCCATCAACAATTTGAGAAACAGTCTGCGCTTTGATAGGAAGGCCAGTCGTCGGCGAAAAAGGAACGCCAATTCTCGCAAACAGCAGGCGCAGATAGTCGTAAATCTCAGTGATCGTCCCGACAGTAGAGCGTGGATTTTTGGAAATAGTCTTCTGCTCGATAGAAATAGCTGGGCTGAGCCCTTCAATCTTTTCAACATCCGGCTTCGACATAATATTCAGAAACTGCCGTGCATACGCCGATAAACTCTCGACATACCTCCTCTGCCCCTCAGCATAAAGTGTGTCAAACGCCAGCGTAGACTTACCAGACCCGCTCAAACCAGTTATAACAACAAGCTTGTTCTTCGGAATATCAACATCAATATTCTTCAGATTGTGCTCCTTCGCTCCACGAACTCTAATATATTGCTGCATATCCACCGCTCCAAACCTCCATACACAACCACCAGAATTTCATCATTCTATACCATATTTACACAAATTCCTATAGGCTTCATGATAACAATCTGCTTGCTATCACAATATCTAAAATTTTAAGTAATTTTAAAATTGCATTAATATTAGTTTTGTAGTTATGTTAACAGTTTTTACGGAAGGTATTGAAAGATGAAGAAGAAGGTAATAGGAGCGTTGTTAATGACGCTAATAACAAGCGTAACAGCCCACTGCATGCAAGAAAC
>BNWD01000171.1 GCA_025998575.1 Alphaproteobacteria bacterium
TTCTCTCCAACAATATTCCATAATTACGCACAAAAATGTGGCGCTTTCCAAAAGTCTATACAGTAAATGTTCCGTGAAGAAACATGCAAAACGTTTATAAATTTGCGCGTTTAAAAATCACAAAAGCATATGGACCGTAAACAAGCTACAGCTTTGATATCCCACTCAGGCGTAATCTACAGAACTTTAAATCAAGACGAGAATCAGAAAAAAGCTCATTCATATCTTGTAATTGATTTTATATATACTTTCTTAGTTTATAGTATCGCTAATATTAAACTTTTTCTTATATCATGATATTCTTTAAATAATTCTCTTTACTATATTGTAAAAATATTACGTTTTCAGACTTGTTCTATATGGTTATGTAAACACATTCCTTCTATATGTAAATTCTTTGAGTATACAAGTTATGGATAGCGACATTTATCTTGTTGCTCTAGATTATAACAGCTCATCATCACTACACAAAACGACAGAGCTTTCGCTTCGCTACGCTATATTTTTGTTGAGTTTCCTATTGTAACCACATTTTATTTTAGTAACCAAATGCCACAGAAAGCTCATGAAAATACATAAAACTACAGCTTTGTTATTTATTGGAGTTTTTTTCATGCTTTTTCGCTTTTATACGTTACTTGAAACTCATGCACGAAGCATTTAACCGATAACAAATTGCTGAAAAGAGCGCTATTTGCTACTAACAAATGACTAAAACGTTTCTATATTGCGAAATTTCAGTTTATTGACATATGTGTTCAAGAAATGAAGTGCATGGCTCTATCTTGAACAAGCATTGCTACAAAAACTTTCACTTAATACTCTCAACTTATCTTTTTCTATCTTGATATTGTCATTCTGGTCTTTTCTATGTTGTATCAAAAGTTGCTGCAATTGTTGTTTGTTATACGAATGATTTTCATAAGAAAACGCATCGCGTAACTCATTCTTAACAATGGTTTTCGAAGCATAACGATGTAAATTATTGAATTTTTTCACAGATGATTGAGTT